>PYVH01000147.1 GCA_003030785.1 Marinobacter sp. B9-2
AGGTAAGCACAGCCTGTCTGATGTGTTGGTGACCGGCGGCGACGCGAACCGGAAATCCGCGAAACCGACATCTGAAAACAGGGGCACCGCGTCCAGAACGGCGTCGATAATGGCACTGGCGATCTGGTTCCGCGACCAGTCCGTTTCGGGGCAAACCCTGGCGAGGCTGCTCCAGGGCTGATCGACGCCGTCGGCCCGGGACATGTGGACATTCAGGCCAATGCCGGCAATCACTTGCACAACCCCCTCCTCAAGCTCGCCCTGCAGTTCCACCAGAATGCCGCCAAGCTTACCGTCCGGCAGAAATATATCATTCGGCCATTTGAGGCCAACCTCTGGTACGCCGAGTCGCTCAAGGGCATTGGCCACTGCAACACCCAGTACCAGGCTCAATCCATCCAGTACCCCGAAACCACCGTGGAAAGTCAGCCCCATACTGAGATACAGGTTCTCGCCCCGAGGGCTTTGCCATACCCGCCCTCGTCGCCCGCGGCCGGAAGTCTGACAGTCGGCCATGACCACCGGAATACCTTGGGTCCCGGCCGTGATCTGCCTGACCACCTCGGCATTGGTTGAATCCACTTCATCGAGCACGGTCAGCGCCAGTTCCTTTTCCCGGCCGGGAGCAATCCCATCAAGCACCGCCACCCGGTCGAGCAGGTCAACCCGCGATACCAGCTGGTAACCGCGCCCACGGATCGTGGCTATATCAGCACCTTCCTCCATTGCGCGACGGATCTGTTTCCAGATCGCCGTGCGACTGACCCCGAGTTTTTCGGCCAACGCAGCCCCCGAGTGGACCTGTCCGTCACTGAGCAACTCTATAAGTGCTTTGGATTTCATAACACGCATCCAGCCATGAGAGTGGGTAAGGCCGGATTAAACACCAGGGGAAGGAAAAAGACAAAGTCGGCAGCCGGCCTTTGCGAAATGGCTGCCGACAAATCAGGGAATCGGTGTTGCGGTGAGGTTCGCCTTGATATCAAAGTTCTGCATTTTTACACCATATACGGCAGTCTGTGCACCACCAACCGGATGGACCAGATCGTTATTATGCAGGTTGGTTTCCCAGGTCAGCGCGTTTTCCGGGCCTCACCGGTGGCTTTGGCGAACACCTGCTTCAGGCGGACAGTCAGCCCTTCCTCACCCCGGGTTTCCCAGACGCCTCCGGAGGCGGCGCAGGCCGATGGACTATCGCCCATGCCACCAGCACAGACATCACCGGCACCTCCCGGAACGACCGTCATACTGCTGCCGGTCTCATATTTCTGAACCACGAAACGACCGAAACTCCGGCCTGATTCCTTGTCGCCGATCCGCAGGTTGCCGATGTCCATGGTGCTCCAGGCTTCGCCTTTGATAATCGCAAGCCCCTCCTGAGTGACATCGACCGTCATATCCCGAACGTGGGAGTCGTAATCCAGCTCGGTAATCCAGAGACCCTTCTGGGGGACCTCACCGTTACCCTCATCATAGGGCACTGCGATAATTGCGGCCTTACCATCCCGAATCCGGACATCGGAATTGATGGTAATACCCTCACCTGAGGCACCACCCGCACCAAGCGTCATATGGCCATCCAGCTCGAACTCGTAGGCGGGATAGAAGCCCAGCGCTAGCAGCAGTTCCGTGCCCCCCTGCAAGGGAGCATCTTCACTGCCCACCCGCAGGCCATTGATCCGGTAACCCGCACGGATGTCCTCAAAGCCGATGCGCAAACCATCGAAGAATTCTGTGCCGTTGATTACGCCATCACGAGTCACATTGACCGTTACATCGCCCTGCCCCCACGACTGCAGGCCACTGAAGATCACCCTGTTTCCGTCTTCCGTATAGCTGAAATCGGCCAGGCGCAGACTCCATTCCGTCGCAAGCCGCAAGCCCTGGGGGCCGGCATCAGGGTGACCCCCCCCCTTGCAGATAGATCGCATTGGTGTAATTGCGGCCATTGAACACCTGGTCTTCAAGCAGAAAGCTGACATTCACCTCTCCGATACTTTGTCCATTGCCGCCCATCTCAATGGCACCGATGTTGAACTGCCCATCCATGGAACCAAGGGTCAGGGCAAGTGCCGGCCGATTCTCCCAGTCGGTAGCCACATCGAGCCTGAGATCATTGATGCGGTAGGCGCCGGTGATGTCCCGAAGCGCAAGGGCCCTCCCGTCATCTTTATAGAGAAACGAGGCCGAATGTATAACGGTCTCGTTATCGATTCGAAGGCCCTCACCCGAGCGCCCGCCGGCAGTAATTCCCGTGTTGGATGAGAGGTCATAGCTTCCACTCAGACTGCCATAACTGGGTAGCGGCTGGCCGGTGCCGGAATCGACGGATACGCCATGGTTCAGAGGGTTGCTGCTGCAACGAATTGCGCCGACCGCCCAGTCTCCGGTAACCCTGGGCGCATTCAGGGCCAGAGTGTCACCGACCACATCCAGCGTTACCCCCAGCGCCTCCACGTTCATGGTGATATCGTCCAGGAAAACTTCATTGCCGTTGGTGCGGTATCCCAGACGACCGCCGGTCATGGTGTAGGCAGAATCAAACGTATAGCCGGCGCCTCCAACGGAGCCACCCTGGCTTATAGTCAGATAACCCGCCAGGGAATGGTCGAAGAAGACACCTCCCATGCTGACACCCGGCGCGCCGGCGAGGCGGACATCGCCGAACTCGATTCTCCGGTCCTCAACCAGGTAGTCGAGGTTTAGGGACGCATCTTCCTCAATATCCACCCGAACCAGATGAAATGCCTGACCTGAAGCATCGGTCGCTGAACCGACCCGGAAGCCTTCCAGATGAATGCCGTTGCCATCGTCAAAGTAGGATACCCGATCTGCCGTCAGACCAAGGTCCAGCTCCATGGTCAAGCCACTCTGACCACTGATGTTTGCCAGCGCAGAATCGTCCAGGCTTTTCATGTCGGCGACCACCCACGGGGTGATGATCACGCAGGCCAGCCCGCTGGCAATCGAGGCAACTGGCTTGATTCTGTTTGAAGCACTCACAGCCCTAATCCCCTTCATGATTACGGATTACCTGCCGGAAACACGAGCAGGTTGCCTTCCATCACGACCTCCCCCCGCATATCCACAGAGAATATGTCGGTCTGCTGAAAACCCGGATCGGTGGGTCGAGCCGTGCTGCTGGCGGATATCTTGAACTGAACATCGTTGAACCGGACGGTATTGGGCAACCCCAGCTCCAGCACATCCTGATTGAACAGCTCCCCATCGCCGCCAAACCCCGAATCAACTCTGCGTACCCGCAGCGTCAGCCCTTCGAAGGCGAAATTGCCGCGAATATCATCAAGAACCATCCATCCCCCGTTTTCTTTCAGACGGTAGGCAAAGCGGGCGCCACACTTTTTGTCGGCATCGTCACAGCGTCCGAAATAGCTGTTTTCAACCGGACCACCCATTTCATTGATGCTGATGTCGCCGGAAAGGTAGATTCCCCCCTGACCCGAGATCCCTGAAAGCGCTTCATCACCGAGACGGGAGAGTTCCGCAAGGGTCGGCGGTGGAAGCAGCAAAACAGAGAGAGCGAGCGACGTTCTTTGCAGGATGGCTATCATTGGCTCAGATCCCTCGTTTTGATGTTCAGATGCTGTATACTAAGAAGTACAAAAGTAAGCGGACATCATTTATAATGTAGGCATTGTTCAACCGACCTTATCGGAGCTGC
>PYVH01000148.1 GCA_003030785.1 Marinobacter sp. B9-2
TTCCGGAAAACTACCCGAAATCGGTCACGATAAAACGGAATGAGCGGTCACGATCGCCCGGAACAGGCGGTCACGTTCAAACGGAATGGGCGGTCACGATGGGCCGGAATATGCAACTATACTCTTGCCTTCGAGGAGGTCGGACGCGCTCTCCAATAGGTCGCGCTTCCAGGTGCTGACTATGGTGGGGTGGATCTGGAAACGGGCAGCAATTCAAGGTGTGGCCTTAAGCGTGGGCAAAAAACTTCACCATTGGCCACGAGCTTGGCCATTATTGCCTACACAAAGACCGTAAAGAAATACGCTGTTCCGCAGAAGATATAGAGAATCTGGGCGGTCCGCCCCACGGGATAGATATTGAGCGAGAGGCGAATGTTTTTGCCTCAAACTTGTTAATGCCAACTTCGGATATTCGGGGACAGGTGGTTAACGCGAAAATTTTCAACCTTGAGCTGGCCGCTAGTCTCGCTGCCCGATATCACACTAGTTTGACAGCAACTGCTTGCAGACTTGTGGAGGTATCATTTAAACCATGTGCTATTGTGATGGTAGACAGTTGTAATCGTATTCTCTGGGGCTGGAGTAACCCCCACTTCCACAGTTTTTTTGCGGCTCGAGGGACCAAATTAAATCCAGTGCGGCTGTCATACGAAGGAGTCACATTAACATCTCAGGATCAACCCACCCTTTGTCCATCAGGGTGGGAAATTACCCTGTCAGCAGTGTCCTTAACAGCTTATGCTAAAACCCTCTTGTTCATTCAAGGAGAGTTCTTTGGAGATATGCCCTAAAGGTGCCAAGCTTACGCATTAAATCGTTTCTTCAATATTAAGGATCAGGGGTTACCCAGCTCATAATCTCTCGGCGCTGTTCCGTTAACAGCCTCAGTATCAAAAGTGCGAAAGCTTTTTGATTATCTTCATTATCCAAAATTTCCATCGACAGCTTTTCGTGATCCGTCATCGAATCCAGAACCAAATCGGTAAGCCGCTTCGGAAACAGCCCATGCATCACTTGATCCGTTGAATGGCTGTTTACCTGTGCCATCACTGCTTCATCCCGGCGAACCCGATCAGCAATGCCATTGGCAAAGTGCAGCTGGTCTTCATCACTGACTTCAGCACCGAAGATGTCATTTAACTTTTCGATGATTTCGGAGAGGCGCTTCATCTCTATATCATGAGGTTTTCCGGTGCCAACACCTGTAATCGGATCCAAGCCGTCCGGGTCATCCTCCCCCTCTAATCGCAGCTCATGCTCCTTTCGCTTGGTGATTCGGTAATGACTCAGTGCTAGCTCTGAGATATCAATTTCATCATCGTCCAAAACCTCCTGGCGCAGCAGTGGTAACAGGTGTTTTGAAAAAACACACAACTGCTCGAGCTCTGAATCCTCAAAAAATACGATCTGGGACAGGAACTCGTAGGTCCGAACAAAACTTCCAAGGTTTTTCTTGAACAGATCGAGCTGATCCAGACCTTCGTCAATCTCCTTCAAAGATGCGTCGGCCTGCTTCAGACCAATGGTATTCCCATCAGCCTCAGCCTGTTTCCGGGCCGCTCGGACCTGTGCTCGCTCGTCGTGAAGCAGCTTGTACCGCTTGTTGAAGCGCTCCCGGGCCGGTTGGCAGTAATAGCTGAGCTTGGAGGATTCTGCTTTGGGATCGAAGAACGCCCGCGCAAAGGCTTCTACTTCGTCCCAGTGGTACACCTGCTCGGCATCCAGAGCTTCCTGGATGTCATAAACCACCTGGGCGTCAGAAACCCCGGTCAGTTCAGCCTTGTTGTAGTACGGCAGGAAGGAGTCGAGGATGTCCTGAGCATCGTTGATGAAATCCAGGATGAAGGTTTCTTTGCCCGGGAACAGCCGGTTCAGCCGTGAGAGTGTCTGAACGCACTCCACACCCTTGAGCTTCTTGTCCACGTACATGGCGCACAGCTTCGGCTGGTCAAAGCCCGTCTGGTATTTATTGGCCACCAGCATCACGTTGTACTCGTCCGTCTCGAACGCCTTGGCGTGATCGCGGCCATTCAAGCCTGGGTTCAAAAGGCTGCTGGTTTCGGTGACTTCTTCCGGGATCACGTCATCGGGTGGCAGACTTCCGGAGAAGGCCACCAGGGGGTGAACGTCCTGATAGCCCTTGTCCTGGATATACTGCTGCAAGGCCAGCTGGTAACGCACGGCCTCCTGCCGACTGCTGGTCACCACCATGGCCTTGGCCTGGCCATCCAGCAGGTGCCGGACATTCTCGCGGAAGTGCTCTACGATCACCTCAACCTTCTGGCTGATGTTATAAGGGTGCAGGCGCACCCACTTGGCCAGTGTGGTTCGGGCCTTCTTGGAGTCGACCTCATCGTCCTCTGCGTCCGGGTGAGCCAGCTTCCAGGCGACGGCATAGGTGGTGTAGCGCCGTAGTACATCGATAATGAAACCCTCTTCGATGGCCTGTCTCATGGAGTACACATGGAAAGGCTCAGGCTTATTGGACTCACTTCGAGGCTGTGACGGATCCGGCTCACGGCCAAACAGCTCAATGGTTTTGGCCTTAGGCGTCGCGGTAAAAGCGTAGTAGCTGATGTCCTGACTAGGCTTTCGCGCAGAGACGGCAGCATCCAGCAGCTCTTCTGCACTGATTTCCTCTCCTTCAGGTAAATCACCACCCAGGATGGCCTTCAGCTTGGTTGCGGAAGAGCCAGTTTGCGAAGAGTGAGCCTCGTCCGCAATGACGGCGTACCGTCCGGACGCCAGTTTGGGATACTTCTCCAGCGCATCGAACAACGCCGGGAAGGTCTGGATGGTCACAATGATGATACGGGTCTGCTCGGCCAGAGCTTCAGCCAGCTGCTCCGATTTACTCTGGTTGCCCAAATCACGATTGATGGGTCGAACCACGCCCTGAGCGTGCTCAAACTGGTAGATGGTGTCCTGAAGCTGGCTATCCAGCACCGTTCGGTCGGTCACGACGATGACCGAGCTGAACAGCTTATTGCCCTCGTTATCGTAGAGCTGCGCCAGCTGATGGGCCGCCCAGGCAATGGAGTTGGATTTGCCGGAGCCCGCACTGTGCTGGATGAGGTAGCGCTTGCCGGCACCTTCTTCGCGGGTCGTCTGAATCAGATGGTTGACCACGTCCCACTGGTGGTACCGGGGGAAAATCAGGGTTTCCTTGGTCTTCCGGTTGCCATGGAAATCTTCTTCGGTTTTCTTTTCCAGGTGCAGAAAACGGCCAAGGACCTTAAGCCAGGCGTCTTTCTGGAACAGCTGCTCCCATAGGTAAGCCGTGGCGTAGCTACCCTCATCCTCGGCGCGGGGATTCCCGGCACCACCATCAGCCGTGCCTCGGTTAAACGGCAGGAAGAACGTGTCCTTTCCATTCAGCCGGGTGGTCATCGCCACCTCGTCCTGGCTGACCGCGAAATGGACCAATGCCCCACGCTTGAACGTCAACAATGGCTCCGGCTTACGTGTAACCGGATCCTTTACCGGGCGATCCTTTTTGTACTGGCGCTTGGCGTGTTCCACGGTCTGCTTGAACTCGCTTTTGAGCTCCAGTGTCGCCGTCGGAATCCCGTTCACGAAGAGCACCAGGTCGAGACGGGGATTGTAGTCACCGGTGCGGGCATGAGGCGAATAGGAGACTTCCTCGACCACACGTAACCGGTTGGCGTTGTATCG
>PYVH01000149.1 GCA_003030785.1 Marinobacter sp. B9-2
GGTCCGGGTGGCAGGCTTCACGTGGAATGGGTGGCAACCTTCAGCGGTTTACGCACGTCACAGACCCATTTGGTTCCCTTCCAGCTATCCCTTATCTCATTGAGGGCGGTATGACATGATCGGTTTGGCCGAAAGCCAAAGCTCCAATCTGAGAAGACCGGTTCATAGATCTCCTCCAACAACATCCGCATTACTTCTTGGATGAGTTTGTCATCACCATTTGGCACCCCCAGAGGTCTGGTTTTGCCTTTTGGGTTCCTCGGGTCTTTCGGTATCTCCACTCTGCGGCAAGGACTTGGTTTGTAAACTCCGGTCTGGATCAAGTAGATCAGATGAGTCACCCGGTCTTCCCCGAATCCATCCAGCGTGTTTCCATTTACCCCTCGGGTCAAAGCCCCTTTATTGGCGTAAATGTTCGCATACGCTTGAGTCCACAAGTCCCTGTTGCTACACATGATCTTGTGCAGCTTCCTTACCTTGGCTCCACTTTTACTCGCTTTGCCTATACCACCTAGCGCATTGAGTGTTCTTTGAGATAGCACTGACTATCGAACCTCGCTCTATTGGCATGTTCTTGTCTGACTCCCTTCCCCCTTACGGTTGGACTTTCATTACTATTGCTAGAAACTTATATCCAGCTTTCAGGTCAGGTTGGTTACTGACTGCTAGACCCATTACAGGTCAACATTGGGTACTACGAAGTCTCCGTTGCCGTGCAGGCCCATAGTTGAGACCTGTTTAGGCAATCCCGCATTTCTAGGTAGTCAAGGTGCGTCCCACTTAGGTTCCACTTACGTCCCCTTAACACTCTCACCGAGCGCGTGTCACGTGGTTGGTTAGCCGGGTGTTCTAATCATCTCCCCGACTACACGTGAAGTGACCTCTCAAGAGTCATAGGTCACTGATATCCCGAAACCCACAAAGGACTATGGTTCAACCAATCAGGCTTAACCGTATGGGACTTGCAATGACGGGCACAAGTTAGACTCTTTCACCGCCACCCGCCTTTTCCTGACATGCTGCACTCCCCTCCCTCTTTCGAGGTTCAAGCCCATTACTGGGCGAGGATAAGTCAGGTTTGCAATAGGCCTACCAACAGCCTATACTTGTAGCACGAATGCCGTAAGTGCTTGATTTACCTAGCAAAACGGCGCACTCAGAAGGGGATGTCATCATCAAAGTCATCAACCGGCTCGGGCATGCTGCCCTGGGACGGCTGATTGCTGTAGCCACCGGACTGGGGCGGCGGGTTGTTCTGCTGTCCGGCGGGCGCATTGTAGCCGGACTGCTGAGGCCGTCCCGCCGGTGCGCCTTGGTTCATGCCGCCTTCGGCGCCACGGCTGTCGAGCATCTGCATCTGACCATTGATATCCACCACAACCTCGGTGGTGTATACATCCTGCCCTTCCTTGTTCTGCCATTTGCGGGTCTGCAGCTTGCCCTCGATGTAGACCTTTGAGCCTTTGCGCAGGTACTGGCCGGCCACTTCGGCGATCTTGCCGAACATGACAACCCGATGCCATTCGGTTTTCGGCACCAGTTGACCGGTCTGACGATCCTTGTAGCTTTCGTCCGTTGCAAGGTTCAGGTTTACAACGGCATTGCCGTTAGGGGTGTAGCGGGTATCCGGGTCCTGTCCCAGATTACCGATGAGAATTACCTTGTTTACGCCTCGTGCCATGTTCTGCTCCTGACTCTGTTTTCAGGGACGCCCGCGTTCCGTGCGAGCCTCCGGATTTCAAGAATTGTTAGCCTGCCGGACAAAGGAAAAGTCCGCAAGTGACGCTTCATCAAATTGCTGCCGATCCACTTTAAGATAGGCGGTGGCAGCCTCCTCCACAATCACAACGTCCTGCACACCCGGAAGGCGGCGGAGATTGTCATCGATGTCGTCGTACTGCTCGTTCATTACCTGCTGCAACTGTACCACGAAACTGGTGGTATGACCGGGCGCCGGCATGGTCAGCGCCACCAGTAACCAGAGGCCAAGCACCACCACCATAAACCAGAGCACTCCCTGGATGCCGCCGCTCTCCAGCAGAAAACCACCCAGGGCGCCCCCGAGAAACGCCCCCATGAACTGGGAGGTGGAATAGACGCCCATTGCCGTTCCCTTGCTGGCGGCAGGTGCTTCTTTACTGATCAGCGACGGCAGGCTCGCCTCAAGCAGATTGAAAGCCATGAAGAAGAAAAACAGCACTGTCCAGGCCGCCATCAGACTGCCGGAAACGCCCGTAAACCCGGCCGTGGCCAACGTCAGCAGCCCAATCGCTCCACACAGCACCGGCTTCATCTTGCGTTTTTTCTCACCCATGATGATAAAAGGCACCATAGCGAAAAACGACGTTACCATCACACTCAGGTAAAACCACCAGTGTGAACGGCTGGCAAGACCAAACTGCTCCTGCAGCATGGAAGGAAACACCAGAAACAGGGCGGTCAACACCAGGTGCAGGGCGAAAATACCGAAATCCAGCCTGAGCAGGCGCCCGTCTGAAAGCACCCGCCCCAGCATCTCCCTGGCGGGATGAGTGTCGGCGCTGGTTTTATGCTGGTGGGGAGTTGGAACCAGGCGGTTGACGATCACCAGAGCGACCACCGCCAGCGCCGCCGTCGCATAGAAAATCCCGGACAGTCCCCACCAGGCGCCAAGAAGGGGACCAAGCACCAGCGAGACCGAGAAGGACAGGCCAATCGTGATCCCCACCGTCGCCATGGCCTTGGTCCGCTCTTCCTCTCGGGTCAGGTCACTGAGCAACGCCATCAGAACACTGGCGATGGCACCGGCTCCCTGAAGAATCCGACCGGCAATTACAACGTATATGGAGTCCGTGGCCGCGGCCAGAAGACTGCCAGCGGCAAATAATACGAGCCCGATGTAGATCATGCGCTTACGGCCGACCCGGTCAGACAGCATGCCAAAGGGAATCTGTAACAGCGCCTGACTCAGGCCGTACGCGCCTATGGCAAACCCCAGGAGCGCCGGCGTTGCATCCTTGAGGTCTTCGCCAAGCAGCATGAATACCGGCAGCACCATGAACAGTCCAAGCATGCGCATGGCGTAGACAGACGCCAGGGCCGATACGGAGCGTTTTTCCAGCGCATTCATGGCAATTACGTACCTCAGCCGGGGTTGAAAGCGGTCAGATTGAGGGCAGATACCCTTCGCAGGCGGCGCATTGTAGCAGAAGGTGCCCCCACGGGGGACAGGTGGCGTGGCCCGGGCCCCGGTATCATTTTCGCCGCAGCGGGCCCAACGCGGTATAATTTTCGTTTTTATCCGAGCGAGGTGTTATGGACCATATCCAGATCAAAGGGGCGCGAACCCACAACCTGAAGAACATCGACCTGGATATGCCAAGGGACAAGCTCATAGTGATCACCGGCCTCTCCGGTTCCGGTAAATCCTCCCTTGCCTTCGACACTCTCTATGCCGAGGGTCAGCGCCGTTACGTGGAATCTCTGTCCACCTATGCCCGCCAGTTTCTCTCGATGATGGAGAAGCCCGATGTGGACCATATCGAAGGCCTGTCTCCGGCCATATCCATCGAGCAGAAGTCCACCTCTCACAACCCCCGCTCGACAGTCGGCACCATCACCGAAATATACGATTACCTGCGCCTGCTCTTTGCCCGTGCCGGCG
>PYVH01000150.1:0-2807 GCA_003030785.1 Marinobacter sp. B9-2
GACACCTCTTTAATCGACGCCCGTGAAGCCTTCTATGTCGTCGGTTCCAGTCGAAGGTCGGCTTCTGCTGTGCCTGGGTAACGAGCACTCGGTGGATCTGCGCAGGGTGCTGCGGGGCAATCCGGTGACCGATGACAAGCTCCGGGAAACCATCATCAATGCCATGGACCTGAAGCCGGAGCGGCATCACTTCTCCACCAATGGGGATGTGCAGATTCTTCGGTTTATGAATATGACCGGCGGCTAAGCGGCCGGCACAACAACTAGCACAACAAAAGGGATCAGATGAAGGCTTTCATCTGACCCCTTTTTCATTCCTAGTGGTCCATTCCATCCATACTATGCATCGCCATGCCGGTATTCAGGTGATCCATGGTGATTTCACTGTAAGCCTTTACCTCGCCACCCTGTTCGTTGGCAAAATTTTCTGCATCACTCTGACTGACAAATGATGCCAGAGTCGGGCCCATGGCGCCCTTTCGACTGGAACCGACGACATAGAAGGCTTCACGGGCGTCGATTAAAGAGGTGTCGCCCGGGCTTGCCCACTCAGTCTCGGCCATATCGTGGACGTACAGGGTGTGATTTCGGTGAACGTTCTCCGGTTGAAGCGCCCACGCGAACATGTCTCGGGTGGAGCAGAATTTGCGCACGTGCTGGTCCTTTTCGGTGATCGCCTGGCCTTTGGGGCCCGGAAAACTGGTGATGACCATGCCGCAGACGTGGCATTCGTCGCCAGTTGCAAAATTGACCGGGGCGGCTTTGGCAGTCGTTTGTTCCTCGCTACCTGAGCAGGCTGTCAGTGTGAAGGCCGCCAGGGCGGCCAGGAGCCAGTTGAATTTGCTTATGTTCATCGGGACAACTCCGTTCAGATACGGCGGTTTCGGAAAAGTAACAGGGCGCCTGCCAGCGGGATGGCAAACCACAGCACCAGGCCGATCCACAGGCCGGTGGCGCCGATGGGCAGATCGGCACCGAGACTGAGGACGCCGCTGAGCTGGGCGGTATCGCCGAAGGCAACGATATTGAGCAGGCGGTAGACATCCGTGGGATTGAGCATCAACAGCCAGGGCAACAGTTCAGCACTGAACTGGCCTTCGCTGGCCACGAGGGTGCCCAGCAGCATCAGGTCGAAGATCAGCACGAAGAAGAACCAGATCGCCAGGGCCAGGCCGGCGGCGATGGGCTTTTCGCTGACCCGCACACTGATCACGTAGGCAAGGGCAATAAATCCCCATCCCAACAGAACGGTGGAGCCAATAAACCGCAGCATGGCTGCCGCGAGACTGGCGATAGCAACGTTTTCCACCAGCACCGCAATGGCCACGCCGGCAACGCCGAAACCAATCACGGTGGCAAGCGCGAGAGTCAGGCCATGGCCCAGGAACTTTCCGAGTAGCAGCTGGCTTCGGCTAAGAGGGTAAGTCAGCAGTAACAGCAGGGTTCCACCCTCTTCTTCCCCGACGATGGCATCGTAGGCCAGCAGCAGTGCAATCAACGGGATCAGGAAGATTCCAAGGCTCGCGAGACTGGCAATGGTGGCCGGCGTGGAGGCATACCCCACCTGCCCCGAGGCTGCAGCGCCAAACCAGGCAATGCCCAGGGCCAGAGTCGCAAACACGAGGGAAATGGCCATCAGCCAGCGGTTGCGCAGGCTGTCACTGAGTTCCTTGCGGGCAATGGTCCAGATACTGTTCATTGACTGCCTCCCCGGTGGGCCAGGCCACCGGAACCGATAAAGTGCACGTAGATGTCTTCCAGGCTGGGCTGATGAATGCTGAGATCTGCCACTTCCCCCGATGCCATCACTGCATTCAGCAGGGCCATTTTCTCCCTCGGCTGCACATCCACCCGAAGGCGCCCACTATCGGTCTTGATGATCAGGCCGCTGCTGCTCGAGGCCCTGTCGATCACATGTTCCAGCGCCGAGATACTGTTGGCTGGTTCCAGAGACAGGGTTACCGGCATATTCGCCTGCCGCCTCAGTGCGGCCAGATCGCCAGCGGCCTTCAGTGCGCCATCGGTGAGAATGGCCGCACGATCGATGTAAGGCTCGACACCGGGCAGGACATGGGAACACAGCACAATGCCCGTGCCCCCATCACGCAGCTCCCGGAGCAACCGGTACAGGTCTGCCGTGGCGACCGGATCCAGCCCCACCGTAGGCTCGTCCAGCATCAGCAGCCTGGGCTTACCCAACAGCGCCTGGGCCAGACCAAGACGCTGGCGCATGCCTTTCGAGTAGGTCTTGGTGCGGGCACCCATCGCATCGCCAAGGCCAACCTGTTCGAGCAGTTGCGGCACCTGTTGCAGGGACGCGCCCTTCAACCGGGCGAAATGGTTCAGAATCTCCCGACCGGTCAGCTGCGGATAGAACATCACGTTCTCCGGCAGGTAACCGATGTGCTGGGTTACCTGCGGATCGCCGGCATGGCCGCCAAGCACGGAAACCGATCCCTGGTTGGGGTTCATGAGCCCCAGGATCAGCTTGATACAGGTTGTCTTACCGGCCCCGTTATGGCCGAACAACCCCAGAATCTCCCCCGGCTCCAGAGTCAGGTCGATCCCCGTAAGGACCGGGCTCTTGTCGTACCGGTAACTCACATTCTCAAGACGAAAACAGCTCATCGGTTCTCCGGTTGAAGCTCTGCGGGCATCCGCATCAGGGGATGGGAATCGGTCACACCGGCGGACTTGACCACCGGAAACGCAGCCTGCACCCAGCGCAGGGTATCCACCGCCGGGCTGAACATCAGAACCTTGGCTTCCGGGTATTTCCACAGCAGCCGGTCCACGTTGTCATTGGG
>PYVH01000150.1:2817-3525 GCA_003030785.1 Marinobacter sp. B9-2
CCCCTGACGCTGATTGTTCACGAACGCGTTGCCAAAAACCTCGTTGTCTTCCGAACCCGCCGTCAGATGAATTCCGATATTACTGTCGGCAAAGACATTGCCTTCAAAGGTGTTGTACAGCGAGTTGTAGATAAACACCGCCTTACCTTCAGCCCCCTCAATGGCAACACCGGCGGTCTGCCCCTGGGACACGCCCGTCACCACGTTCCCCCGCAGCTCTGACTGAGTAATGAAATTCATCAGAATCCCGTAGTTCTCATCATTAACCGACCGGTTGTTAATCACCTTCAGACGCTTGCTCTGCATCAGCGCATAACCGGTTCGCGTGTTACGGGTGACATTGTTCTCCAGCAGATTATTCATCGAGTACATGTAATGGATGCCATAACGCAGATCCGCCATCTCATTGACCCGGATCGTATTGTTATTCGCCGTCTCCATATAAATCGCATCCCGCGTCCGACGGATGTCATTGCCTTCAATCAGCGCGCCGGTGGTATTGAACAGATGAATCCCATTGCCCCGGTCATTCGGACGCAGACTGTCATCACCGCGAATCCGATTATCGCGGACCGTCACATCCGGCGTTGCATCCAGCCACACCCCGAACGCCGGCCCCTGCAAACGATTGTTCTCAACCACCGCGCCCCTGGCCTCCCGAGCCACAAAAATCCCCGCATCCAGCTCGTTCAGATTGCTGCCCCAGTT
>PYVH01000151.1:0-405 GCA_003030785.1 Marinobacter sp. B9-2
CGACATGGTGGGCGATGCTTCGTTGCATGGCCTGATGAAGCAGACCATCGAAAACAGCGGGCTGAAGGACTATCACGCCAGCGAGAAAGGTGAAAAAGGCCAGGCTCGGGTGGAAAACCTTGAGGAACTAGTCAACGCCCTGTCTGACTACGAAGTGGAGGATGGCGTGGACGCGCTGTCGGAATTCATTGCTCAGGCGGCTCTGGATGCCGGTGAATCCCAGGCCGAGGACCATGAAGACAGCGTTCAGTTGATGACCCTGCATTCCGCCAAGGGCCTGGAATTCCCGCTGGTGTTCCTGGCCGGCGTGGAAGAGGGGCTGTTCCCCCACGGCATGTCCCTGGAAGAGCCAGGCCGCATGGAAGAAGAGCGCCGTCTGGCCTACGTGGGTATTACCCGGGCCAT
>PYVH01000151.1:415-3455 GCA_003030785.1 Marinobacter sp. B9-2
CAGGAAAAGTTCAATGCGTTGTCGCGGTTCGTTCGGGAGATTCCGGGCGACTGTTTGCAGGAAGTGCGGCTGCGCAATACGGTGACCCGCCCCGCTATGGTGGCGCGTCCGAATGAGAGCATGTTCAGCCAGGATTCGGCGCAGCAATCCGGCTTCAGCCTGGGGCAGCGGGTGCGTCATCCCAAGTTTGGCGAGGGTATCGTGATGAATTCGGAGGGCAGCGGGCACCATACTCGGGTGCAGGTGAACTTTGATGAGGGCGCCAAGTGGCTGGTTCTGGCTTATGCGCCTTTGGAGGCCTGCTGATTTCCACTTTGGAGGTGGCACAGGTCGGGTAAGGGTTTCCAAAACACGCTCCTTGCGGCACCCCTCCGGGGTCCAGCCTGCAATCACAGATTGCAGTCGTTCGGCTGTCGCATGAAGCTTCGCTTCATAAGCGCTCGGCCTCACCCATGTGACGCTTGGGCTCCGCCATCCATGGCTCCGCACAGTTTTGGAGAGCGCTACCCGTCCCTGTGCATCTGAAAGTTCGTGGCGTTCCGCGCGCCTTTCTGGCGCCACCGGTCTTACATCAGAACCGCGTAGATCACACCTGCCAGAACAATCCTGTAAATCACATACGGCCACATCCCCACCTTGTTCAGCCACTTCAGGAAGAAGTGGATCGCTGTGATGGCCATCAGGAATGAGGTCACTCCGCCGATCAGGAAGCCACTCCAGTCGACGATCACATCCGAAGTTGCCACTTCCAGCAGTTTTACCGCAGATGCCAGCACGATGATGGGAATTGCCAGCAGAAAAGAGAATCTGGAGGCGGTTTCGCGGGTCATGCCCAGGCACAGGCCGGCGGTGATGGTGACGCCGGAACGGGAGGTGCCGGGGACCAGGGCCATGGCCTGGGCGATGCCGACCAGGACGGCGTCTTTCCAGTTCAGTTTGTCGAGGGTGCGCTGGCGTTTTGGGAGCCAGTCGGCCAGACCCAAAAGCAAGCCGAAGAACAGGGTCGTGAAGAAGATCACTTCCACCGCGCGCAGTTCGTTGTCGATCATATCCAGCAGTGCCAGGCCGGCCAGGCCGGCAGGGATGGTGCCGATCACCAGGTACCAGGCCAGGGCGCCCTGGCCGACGATTTTGCGTTGGCCAATGGAGATCAGTCCATCCCGGGCGATGCCAAAGACATCCCGTCGAAAATAGAGCACAACCGCCAGTAAGGTTCCCACGTGCACGGACAGGTCGAAACCCACGCCCTGATCGGTCCAGCCGAACAATGCCGGGGTCAGAATCAGGTGGGCGGAGCTGGAGATGGGCAGGAATTCGGTCAGTCCCTGGAGAAGGCCAAGGAAAAGGGCCTGGAAAACGTCCATTGCGTGGATTCCGTCAGATTCGGTGCGTCAGAAATGTGGCCGCGATATTAGCAGGGTGGCGGTGAGCTGAACAGGTAGTGCGAGTGCGGCCAGCGCCATGAACCGAAGTTTGGCGCCGGCCTCTGCGGTTTATGCCGGAAACCGGTCCCGGGTGCGATTGGCTATTTTGACCAGCATCAGCATAAGCGGTACTTCCACCAGCACACCAACCACTGTGGCCAGCGCTGCGCCGGATTGCAGGCCGAACAGTGCGATGGCTGCGGCCACGGCCAGTTCGAAGAAGTTGCTGGCACCGATCATGGCGCCAGGCGCAGCGATACAGTGGCGTACTTTCCACAGCCTCGCCCAGCCGTAGGCCAGGAAGAAAATCAGGAAGGTCTGAACAATCAGCGGCACGGCAATCAGCACGATATGCAGGGGGTTGTTCAGGATTACCTCGCCCTGGAAGGCGAACAGCAGTACCAGAGTGACAATCAGCGCCGCCGGGGTGACCGGGCTGAGCCGCTTCATGAAGACATCGTCGTACCACTGCTGACCGTGGCGCGAGATCAGGGCGCGGCGGGTCAGGTAGCCGGCTGTTAGCGGAATCACGATATACAGGACGACCGACAGCAGCACGGTATCCCAGGGCACCTGAATGTCGGAAATGCCTAGAAGGAAAACAACAATAGGCGCGAAGGCAAACAGCATGATGATGTCGTTAAGCGATACCTGCACCAGAGTGTAGGCGGCATCGCCTTTGGTCAGGAAGCTCCACACGAACACCATGGCGGTGCAGGGCGCTGCGCCCAACAGAATCGCCCCGGCCAGGTACTCGCTGGCCAGTCCCGGCGCGATCCATGGCTCGAACACCACCATCAGAAAAAACCAGGCAATGGCAAACATGGTGAAGGGCTTGATCAGCCAGTTGACGATGGTGGTGATCGCCAGGCCTTTCGGTTCTTTTCGTACACCGACCACCGCACTGAAATCAATCTGCGCCATCATCGGGAAAATCATCGCCCAGATCAGAATGGCGATGGGGATGGAGACCTGCGCGTATTCGAAGCGGGACAGAGTCTCGGGCACTACGGGCGCGAACTGGCCCAGTGCGACGCCGGCAATGATGGCCAGAGCCACCCACACCGACAGGTACCTGCCAAACAGGTCCATGCCTTCGCCGGAGCCTTCCGCCTGGGTGATTTCGGTATTGCTGCTCATTGCCTTTCCCTCACATGGACCGCTGGTTGACGCGTTTGGAGACTTCTTCGGCACTTTCCACCCGCTCCGAATACCGGTCGGTCAGGTAGTCGCTGCGATCCCGGATCAGCAGGGTAAATTTCACCAGCTCCTCCATCACATCGACGATGCGATTGTAATAGGGTGAGGGTTTCATGCGGTCGTTATCGTCAAACTCCATAAACGCCTTGGGCACCGAGGACTGGTTGGGGATGGTCACCATCCGCATCCAACGTCCCAGGACCCTTAGCTGATTGACGGCGTTGAAGGACTGGGAGCCGCCGCAGACCTGCATTACGGCGAGGGTCTTGCCCTGGGTGGGACGCATGCCGCCAATGGACAGCGGGATCCAGTCAATCTGGGTTTTCATGATGCCGGTCATGGCGCCGTGACGCTCTGGTGAACACCACACCATGCCTTCAGACCACTGGGCCAGCTCCCGCAGTTCCTGCACCTTG
>PYVH01000152.1 GCA_003030785.1 Marinobacter sp. B9-2
CCTGCCCCTGGCCGTGCTGGCGGTGCTGTCCACCTTTGTGGGCGCCATGCTCTATCCCCACCTTGGCGGCCTGTTCCCGGTGGCACCCGGTGAGCGCACCGACGCGGGCCATACCCTGTTGCAGTTGCTGGCCAGTGGCACCGTGATTGCCGGTCTTGCGGTGGCGGGCTGGCTGTTCGTGAAGCGGCGCGACTGGCTACGCGAGCAAGTCAGCGGTGGCCCGGGCGCCTTCCTCTGGACTCTCTGGCACCGGGCCTGGGGGTTCGATGCGCTGTATGACCGGCTGCTGGTCCGACCCTGGCAGTTGCTGGTGCGCATGCTGCGCCATGACCTGATCAATCTCACCATCAACCTGGTGGCAGTGCTTGCCCGCTTGCTCAACAGCGGGCTGGTGCGAGCCCAGAATGGTCGGACCCGGAGCTACGCCACGGCCATGATTGTGGGGGCAACCCTGATTCTGCTGGCTCTGGCCATCGGCCCGGGAGGTGTTGCGTGATCCTGGTCTGGCTGATCGTGATCCCGTTTCTCGGGGGGCTGCTGTGCTGGCAGGCCGATCGCTGGGGTGAGCAGGCTCCGCGCTGGATTGCCCTGGGCACCATGCTGTTTGTCCTGGTGATCAGTCTTGGGCTCTGGGTAACCGGTGATTTTGCCCTTCCCTCGGGGGCGGATAGGCCCTGGCTGCTGGAATGGCGGGCCGACTGGATTCCCCGTTTCGGCATTGAAATCCATCTGGCCATGGACGGGCTCTCGCTCATTCTGGTCGCGCTCACGGGCTTTCTCGGCGCGCTTGCAGTGCTCTGCTCCTGGCATGAAATCGGCCACCGCATCGGCTTTTTCCACCTCAACCTGCTATGGATCCTTGGCGGTGTGGTCGGTGTGTTCCTGGCCCTGGATCTGTTCCTGTTCTTCCTGTTCTGGGAGATGATGCTGGTGCCCATGTACTTCCTGATCGCGCTCTGGGGGCACAGCGGCTCGGCCGGCCAGACCCGCATTCGGGCTGCCACCCGCTTCTTCATCTATACCCAGGCCAGTGGCCTGCTGATGCTGGTGGCGATTCTGGCGCTGGTGTTCATCCATTTCGGCAACACTGGCGAGCTTTCGTTCAGCTACGAGGTTCTTCTCAATACCGAGGTGCCGGAGGCCATCGCCCCCTGGCTGATGCTGGGCTTCTTCGTGGCCTTTGCGGTGAAACTGCCGGTGGTGCCTTTCCACGGCTGGCTGCCCGATGCCCATGCCCAGGCGCCCACGGCGGGCAGTGTGGATCTGGCGGGCATACTGCTGAAAACGGCCGCCTACGGCATGCTGCGTTTTGCGCTGCCATTATTCCCGGAAGAGTCTGCCGCCTTCGCCCCGGTGGCCATGGTGCTCGGGCTGGTGGGCATCGTATACGGTGCCGTGCTGGCCTGCGGTCAGCAGGACATCAAGCGGCTGATCGCCTACACCAGCATCACCCACATGGGCTTTGTCCTGATCGCCATCTACTCCGGTTCGGAGCTGGCCATCCAGGGCGCGGTGGTGCTGATGGTGGCCCACGCGTTTTCCTCCGCTGGCCTGTTTATCCTCAGCGGCCAGCTTTATGAGCGCATCCATACCCGGGACATGCGCATCATGGGCGGGCTCTGGGGCCGGATACCGACTTTGCCCGGGTTTACGCTGTGTTTTGTCGCTGCGTCCCTGGGGATGCCGGCCACGGCCAATTTCGTGGGCGAGTTCATGATTCTGTTCGGCACCTTCCCGAGCGCGCCGGTGGTGGTGATTATTGCCAGCACGGGCCTGGTGATGGCCGCCATTTATTCGCTGATCCTGATGCAGCGGGTCCATTTCGGGCCGGCTTATCGTGACGGCGCGCTTGCCGGCCCGGACTGGCGTGAGTACGGCATGATGCTGGTCCTGCTGGCCCTGGTTCTGCTCATCGGGCTTTACCCGCAACCACTGCTGGATACCACGGCCGGCATGTCCGGTCGCGTGGTAGAACTGTTTGCCAGTGGTGTTCAGAGCCTGGCGGCCACCGCCGGGGAGGTGCGCTGATGCTGACAGCAGCGGACCTTTTGACATTGCTGCCATTGATCATTGTGGGCACGACCGCGGTGGTTGCCATGCTGGTTATCGCCTGGCGACGCCATCATGCCGGTACGGCCCTGATCGCCGGTGTCGGCCTGATATTGGCACTCCTGGTGTTACCCTTAGCATCCACGGGCTCCCCACCGCTCATGGAAGTGGATGGACTGGCGCTGATGGCTGCGGCGCTGATTCTTCTGTCGGCCCTGGTTACTGTAATCCTGAGTCATCACTACCTCACCGGCTATATCGGCCCGCAGGAGGAATTCTACCTGTTGTTGCTGTGCGCCACGGCGGGTGCCCTGGGACTTGTGGCCAGCGACCACCTGGCCATGCTGTTCATCAGCCTGGAACTGCTGTCGATGCCCCTGTACGGCATGCTTGCCTACAGCTTCCGGGCGGAACGGTCGCTGGAGGCGGGCATCAAGTACTTGCTGCTGTCGGCTGCCGCCACCGCCTTCCTCCTGTTTGGCATGGCGCTGATGTATGCCCGTACCGGCTATCTGGACCTGACCGGGATCGCGGGCGCCCTGGGTGGCGCTCCTGATGTCTGGATGCTGGCCGGCGGCGCGCTGATGCTGGTGGGGCTGGGTTTCAAACTGTCGGTGGTGCCGTTTCATCTGTGGACGCCGGATGTTTACCAGGGCGGCCCGGCGCCGGCCACGATTTTCCTGGCCACGGTCAGCAAGCTGGCGGTGTTCGTGGTGTTGTTGCGGCTGGTGCTGGCGGCGCCGGTTTTCCAGAGTGACTGGTTGCAAACGGTGATCACGGTGCTGGCGGTGGTGACCATGCTGGGGGGGAATCTGCTGGCGCTGTTCCAGTCGAACCTCAAGCGGCTGCTGGGCTACTCGTCGATTGCCCATTTTGGCTACCTGCTGGTGGCCATCGCCGTCGGCAACGCACTGGCCGTCGAAACCACCGGGGTTTATCTGGTGACCTATCTGGTGACGACACTGGCAGCGTTCGGCGTGGTCACGCTGATTTCCAGCCCGTTCGGAGGCGAGGACGCTGATGGCTTGCCGCTCTATCGCGGCCTGTTCTGGCGGCGTCCTTATCTGGCGGCGGTGATGACGGTCAGCTTCCTGTCGCTGGCGGGGATTCCCCTGACCGCCGGATTTATCGGCAAGTTCTATGTCATTGCATTGGGCGTCGCCGACAGCCGC
>PYVH01000153.1 GCA_003030785.1 Marinobacter sp. B9-2
GTATTTCCACCTTTTCCGCGAGGAAAATCATCAAGGTAGTGACGTCGCCGGTGATCAGGGAAACGCCTCCTGAGTTGACTGCAAAGACAACGAGCGTGATGAACTGGATGCGTTTTTTTAGCTCCAGATCCAGCGACAGAATCAGCGAGCATGAGACTAAAGTGGCGGTGATATTGTCTGCGAGAGAAGAGAAAATGAAACAAAAAAGACCGGTCAGGAACAGAAGTCGCCGTTCGCTCACCTGTTTCGGCATGATCAGGTAAATGACGTTTTCGATCATACCCTTCTTGTTCAGGTAAGCGACAAATGTCATGGCTGCGACCAGAAACAGCCACAGTCCCGCGATTTCGGCAATGCTTTCGGACAGGCCGGCGGAAATGGCAGAAGTTTCAGCAGCGTTATCACTGAACAGGAACAGCAGCATCCAGCTCGTGGTGCCAAAGAACAGCGTTACCTTGGCCTTGTTGATGTGGATGACCTCTTCAAATATGACGCCCAGTAGCGCCAGAACCGCGAGAATAATCAGAAACGTATCAAGGGCAGACATTGGGGAGATCCCGTCCTGGTTTATCAGAGTAGAGGCCGGAGCCGGCCTGGCAGATCATGCGGGCGGATTTTAGACCGTTGACCCAGAGCAAACCACTGTTCGTACGTGCATATACAGGCTCTGAGCATTGTCTGGGGCCTGAGAAAGACGCAACGATTGACAATCGCAATTTATTATCTCGGTAAAAATCGCGATAATTGCGCGCACATTCAGACCGGAAGCAGACGGCGGCGCCGCTTACCTCGCGCCCGACCGGCTTCCGACAGGCCTTCTTGCTGATCGTGAGGGGGCAAAAAAGCTCAACACTAGCTAGGGTGAAAACCAATGGCCGTTAGACAGGCAGACGTAGTGCTGGTCGGCGGTGGCGTCATGAGCGCCACTCTCGGCATGATGCTCAGGCAGCTTGATCCGTCCCTGGACATCGTCATGGTGGAGCGTCTCGACCACGTTGCCCATGAGAGCACAGACGGATGGAACAACGCAGGTACCGGGCATGCCGGGTACTGTGAGCTCAACTATACGCCCGAAACCGACGATGGCGATGTGACCATTGATCGGGCCCTGCAGATCAACGCCCAGTTTGAGGTGTCCCTGCAGCTCTGGTCTTATCTGGTGGAGCAGGGCATCCTGCCAGAGCCATCCACCTTTATTAACCGCACGCCGCACCAGAGCTTTGTCTGGGGTGAGAAAGATGTAGCCTTCCTCAAGCGCCGTCATGAGCGTTTGAGCGCTCACCATCTGTTCCGCGATATGGAATACACCGAGTCCCCGAAGGATCTCGAAGAGTGGATGCCCCTGATCGTCAATAACCGGGACCCGATGCAGCGGGTTGCCGCTACCCGGATCAAGCACGGTTCGGATGTGGACTTTGGTTCCCTGACCCGCAGCATGGTGAGCTGGCTGGAAACCCAGCCGAATTTCGAGCTGATGCTCAGCTCTCCGGTTCACTATATCGATCAGCGGGACAATGGCCGCTGGAAGATCCGGTTCAAGAACCAGAAAACCGGCGAGCTGACCAAGCTCGAGACCGGCTTCGTATTCCTCGGCGCTGGCGGTGGCGCGCTGCCGCTGCTGCAGAAATCCGGTATCGAGGAAGCCCGGGGCTACGGCGGCTTCCCGGTCAGCGGCCAGTGGCTGGTGTGTGGTAAGCCGGACATTGTTGAGCAACACAATTCCAAGGTCTACGGCAAGGCGCCGATCGGGGCGCCGCCCATGTCGGTGCCACACCTGGACACCAGGATTATCAATGGCGAGCCGGCCCTGCTGTTCGGTCCGTTTGCCGGTTTCACTACCCGCTTCCTCAAGAAAGGCTCTATCTTCGACCTGTTGGGCTCGGTGAAATCCACCAACCTGAAGCCGATGCTCTCGGTGAGCAAGAGCAACATGGACCTGACCCGCTACCTGATCGGGGAAGTGTTCCAGTCCCACAGTGACCGGGTGGCATCGCTGCGCAACTTCTTCCCGGATGCCATGGAAGAGGACTGGCAGCTGCGTATGGCCGGCCAGCGTGTGCAGATTATCAAGCAGGTTGATGGTGGCGGTGGCAAGCTCGAGTTCGGCACTGAAATCGTGGCCGCCAAGGACGGAACCCTGGCAGCGCTGCTGGGCGCTTCCCCGGGCGCATCCACTGCCGCCAATGCCATGATCAACGTTATCGAGCGTTGCTTCCCGGAGAAGATCAAGACTCCGCAGTGGCAGGAGCGCATGAAAGAGCTGGTGCCGTCGTACGGCCAGTCCCTCGTTGAGGACGAAGCGTTGCTGACGAAAGTCCGCGAGCGGACCCTGTCGACCCTCAAATTGGGCTGATATTCCTAAACGTTCTAAAAAACCGAAAGGCACTGCGACTGCTGGATTTTACGCCGGTGATCGCGGTGCTTTTCTCGTTTCAGAAGGCCGCGAAATTTGCGATTTTACAGCTTCCGCGTAGGGTTATAAGGCAACCCTTATGAAAGGAGAGAGCCTGTGAGTGAGCAAAAGTACAATCCTGAGAAAGGGTATATCGCGCTGTTGGGCTGGAGCCTGAATGCGGTTGAAGCGGCCGACAAGTTTGATCGTCGGTATGTTGTCGTGGCCCCGGATTGGGCGGAAGCCTACTGCGAAGAGCATGACATTCCCTATGTGCCCTGGAATTTCGAGCGCCTGAACGATCGCTCCGTAGAAATTGCGCAGACCCTCAAGGAGATGGGCGTTGATGTCGCCATTCCGTTGTTTGAGGAGACTGTCGAGTGGGCGGGTGCCATTAACTCGGTGTTGATGGACAAGCCGCGCCTGTTTGGCCAAGCCATGCTGTTGCGTGACAAGGCACTGATGAAACGCCGCGCCCAGCTTGGTGGCATCCGGGTGGGTATTTTTGAGGAAGCCCACGATAAGGGCGACGTTATCCGATTCCTCAAGCGGGTAAACCAGACCCTGCTCAAGCTGGATGGCGACCCCAATGACCCGATCCACCTCAAGGCGTTTGACAAGGCCGGGTGCCTGGGTCACCGGGTTATCCGTACTCCCGACGAGGTCGATACCATTCCGGAAGAAGAGTTTCCGGTCCTGATGGAATCGCACCTGGACGGCTGGGAGTTTGCGGTAGAAGCCTGGATCCACAATGGCAAGATCGCCTTCCTGAACATTTCCGAGTATGTGACTCTGGGCTATTCCGTGTTTGTTCCCGCGACACCGGACCTTGAGAAGTACCGGGACCAGATCCGGGGCGAGATCGAGAAGCTGATCAAGACCTTTGATATCGAGT
>PYVH01000016.1 GCA_003030785.1 Marinobacter sp. B9-2
TCGCCAGTTCCAGGGCCTGATCGGCGGTTTGTGCGACATGGGTTTCGAGGTTCACGGTGGCGCAACCAGCCGACAAAAGGGCGGCAGTAAATACGCTGGCCAGGGCTCGTTGATGAATGCGGATCTTTATCATGGCAGGCTCGACATACTCCGGATGATTGGGCTTGTAGCGCCAGACTAACGGTGGCAAGTTTAACAGCTCCGGGGTTAATTCACATGACGTAACTGTCACGGTCCCGGACTCCCCACAAGAGAGGCAGAAGCTTTGAAAAACGAGGTCAGCGATTTCCCGTCGTCAGATAGCCGCAAGGGTGAGTCGGGTGGCACGCTTTATGTCGTTGCCACGCCCATCGGCAATCTTGATGATCTGTCTCCACGGGCAACCCGGACGCTGGCCAGTGTAGATGTGGTGGCTGCCGAAGATACCCGGCACAGTGGTCGGCTGCTGAGCCATTTGGGTATACAGAAGCGAATGATCGCGCTCCATGATCACAACGAAAAGGATCGCGCCGCCGGGATTCTGGCTGAACTTCAGGCCGGGCGCGATGTGGCTCTGATCTCCGATGCCGGTACACCGCTGATTTCGGATCCAGGTTATGTTCTAGTGCGTGAGGCCAGAGCGGCCGGGCATAGAGTCAGCCCGATCCCGGGGGCCTGTGCCCTGGTGGCGGCATTGAGTGCTGCCGGCCTGCCGACGGACTGCTTTCTTTACGTGGGGTTTCTGCCGGCGAAACGCTCTGGTCGCAAAGCCAGTCTGGACTTGCTGAGCAGTGAAGTGGCGACTCTGGTTTTTTACGAATCGCCTCATCGAATCCTGGAATCGGTACGTGATATCGCTGAGGTGCTGGGATCCGGGCGAGAGATTGTCCTTGGCCGGGAGATTACCAAGACCTTCGAAACCTTCTATTCCGGTTCAGTGGCAGAGGTTCTGGCAGAGTTGGAGCGAGACCCTCACGGAAGCCGCGGCGAGTTCGTGGTTATGGTTCGGGGGGCGATGGCCCAGGCGGGTAACAATAAGGAAGCTACCATGGATGTGGACCGGGTGCTTCGTGTTCTACTGGCGGAGCTGCCGGTCAAGAAGGTCGCCAAAATGGCCGCCGAGCTGACCGGGTTATCGAAAAACGAGCTTTACCAGCGGGCCCTGACGCTGAAGGATGGCTGAACACCGTGGCAGTTTCTCTTGCAAGGCCATGGGCGCAGGAGTATTGTCTCGCCCGAGCTCGCCAGACAGTCGCCGCCGGTTTTCCGGGGGAGGAAAGTCCGGGCTCCATAGGGCAAGGTGCCAGGTAACGCCTGGGCGGCGCGAGCCGACGGAAAGTGCAACAGAAAGTATACCGCCTAAGCGCCTTCGGGCGCCGGTAAGGGTGAAACGGTGCGGTAAGAGCGCACCGCGTGGCTGGCAACAGTCCACGGCGATGGTAAACCCCACCTGGAGCAAGACCAAATAGGAATCCAATGGCGTGGCCCGCGCTGGATTCGGGTAGGTTGCTTGAGGCCTGTGGTGACGCAGGCCCTAGATGAATGACTGTCCAAGACAGAACCCGGCTTATCGGCGAGCTCGCTTTTTTCCCTTCCTGAAACGTCTGTCATTCTCAACAGGCGTTCTTTATAGCCAAAAAATCTTAAACCTCACTTGCAGTCTTCAGAGTTTTTTGCAGGTATTTGATTTTACTTCTTTTCTTTTCCGTAATCTCACCATTTCATCGAATCTGGCTCTGTAACCTCTTGTCATAAAAGGAAGTTTTCCAAGTGTGGCGCTGTTTGCGGCGCTTGCATTGTGTATTGCGTGTTTCTATAGTGTGCAGAAGTGGGAAAAAGTGGATTCTAGTGGTTTTTTGTGGATATCAGGCACCCAGAGACAGCGTAAATGAGTAATTTTCTCGGCAGTCATGCCATCAATATGGATGCGAAGGGTCGCCTGGCGATCCCCGCCAAGGTGCGCGAAGAGCTCGCGCAGGCCTGTGGTGGGCGCATTGTATTGACGGCAAACGCTGACGAGGAGCGGTGCCTGCTGCTTTATCCCGAGCCTGAATGGGAGGTTCTGCGGCCCAAAATCGAGGCGCTTCCGAACATGAACAAGGCGGCCCGGCGCCTGCAACGGCTGATTCTGGGTAATGCTGCACCCATGGAGCTGGACTCTGCCGGGCGCATCCTGATTCCTCCAACTCTGAGAAGTTATGCCCATCTGGAGAAAAAACTGATGCTGATCGGGCAGGGCAAGAAGCTTGAGCTCTGGAGCGAAGAGCGCTGGTTCGCCTGGCTGGATGAGTCCTCCGATGATGAAGAGATGCCGCCCGAGATGGAGGCGCTGTCCTTATGACCTCCGATCGCAGCCAGGACGCCGGGGCAGCGTACTCGCATCGCTCGGTGCTCCTGGATTCGGCGGTCGACTATCTGGTCAACGAACCCGATGGCTATTACGTGGATGGCACTTTTGGAAGGGGTGGTCACAGTCGCTTGATTCTGGGTCGGCTCGGGGAGTCAGGGCAGTTACTTGGAATTGACAAGGACCCCGAAGCTATCCGTGCAGCGAGCGAGCTGGAAGCCCAGGATCGCCGCTTCCGCAGTTTTCACGGTTCCTTTGCCGAGCTTGGCAATGCGGTAGCGGCGCAGGGCTGGCAGACAGTTAACGGTGTTTTGCTGGATCTGGGCGTGTCATCGCCTCAGCTGGATGATGCCTCTCGTGGTTTCAGTTTCATGCGTGATGGGCCATTGGACATGCGCATGAATACCGAGCAATCGCCCAGTGCAGCGGAGTGGCTGGCAACGGCGGAGGAGTCCGACATCGCGAACGTGATCTTCCGTTACGGCGAGGAGCGGTTCTCCCGCCGCATTGCCCGGCTCCTGGTCGAGCGTCGGCAGGAAGCACCCGTTGAAACCACTCGCCAGTTGGCCGAGCTGGTCAGCGAGGCGGTGCCGAAGAAAGAAAAACACAAGCATCCGGCCACCCGGACCTTTCAGGCAATCCGGATTTTTATCAACCGGGAGCTGGAGGATCTGGAAGTCGGCCTTAAGTCTGCGGCTGACCATCTGGCACCCGGCGGGCGCCTGGTGGTGATCAGCTTTCATTCGCTGGAAGACCGGTTGGTCAAGCGGTTCATGAGGGATCTGGCCCGCGGGCCGCAGTTGCCTAAAGGTGTTCCGGTAACGGCAGAGCAGGAAGCCTCCGACTTCCGCCTGGTTGGTAAGGCCAGTAAGGCCGGTGCCGACGAAGTAAGTGACAACGTACGTGCCCGCAGCGCAGTCATGCGGGTGCTGGAACGCACAGATCTCAGGAAAAACTCGCAGGGGAGCGCGTAACCATGGGCGCGGTAGCCATTGAAGAGCCGGTAAAAACGGCAAAGCTCAACAAGCAGAAGGTCCGCGACGGTGTTGCAACTGCGGTCCGGATTTCAAGGCAGGTATTCGCCGCGACCCGCCAGGGCAAAGTGCTGGTCTCGCTTGGGCTGGTGGCCGTGTTGCTGGCGTCCTCCATCGGCGTAGTGGTGAGTGCCCACGAGAATCGGGAGCTCTTTAATACCCTGTCGCAGCTTCAGTCCGAGCGCGACCGCTATCAAAGTGAATGGAGTCAGCTGCTGCTTGAACAAAGTGCACTTAGCGCCCACGGTCGAGTCGAAAAGCTGGCGGCCGAGCGTTTCAACATGGTAGTGCCGGGACGCCAGGATATTGTGCTGGTACCACTGATGTCGCCGGTTGCAAACCGATAATAAACGAAAACAACAACGATTCAGGGTGATCGACGTGTCCGATCAGGGAAAGAAGACAACATGGGGGCAGCGTTTGGCGTCCGGGCTGGCAGCCTGGCGCTTTGGCTCCGTTGTGGGCGTCTTTCTCCTGGTCGTTGGTGTACTTGGATGGCGTCTGGTCGACCTCCACGTCGTGGATAACGACTTTCTGCGCAAACAGGGTGATGTCCGGACCATCCGGGTTGAGAGTATTGATGCTCATCGTGGTGTTGTCACCGATCGTTATGATGAACCGCTGGCCGTCAGTACGCCAGTGCAGACCATCTGGGCCAATCCGTCGGAGGCCGACCCCGCCGAGGCACGACTGACCAACCTCGCCCGGCTTCTCGACATCAACGAGGCCTCCCTCCGGCAGCGCCTCAACGAATACTCCGGTCGGGAATTCATTTACCTGCGTCGCAAGGTTCAGCCGGATCTGGCCAGAAAGGTCCTGGATCTGGAGATCGATGGCATATACACCCGTCAGGAGTACCGTCGCTATTACCCCGCGGGCGAAGTGACCGCTCACGTCGTAGGCTTTACGGACATCGATGAGCGCGGCCAGGAAGGGATCGAGCTGGCTTACAACCAGTGGTTGTCCGGTGAAACCGGCCGCAAGCGCGTCCTGAAAGACAACCGGGGGCGAATCATCAAGGATCTGACCCTGATTCGCGATGCCAATCCCGGGCGGAACTTGGCGCTCAGCATTGATCTGCGGCTGCAGTACCTGGCTTACCGGGAACTCAAGGCCGTTGTGGCGGCTCATAATGCCAGAGGGGGCACGCTGGTGATGCTCGACGTGGATACCGGTGAGGTCCTGGCGATGGTGAATCAGGGGTCCTATAACCCCAATGACCGCAGCCAGCTTGCCGCCGAGAATCTACGGAACAAGGCCATCACGGATTTGTTTGAGCCAGGCTCGACAATGAAGCCAATCACCATGGCGGCTGCGCTGGAATCCGGCAGCTATTCGGTTAACAGCACTATCGATACCAGCCCCGGTTTTCGCCGTTTTGGTCGTTTTACCATCCGGGATCATCGCAACTATGGCGTGATGGATATGGCTGAGATCATTGTCAAATCCAGCAACGTCGGTATCAGCCGGATCGCCACCGACCTCGGTGGCGATGTGATCCGCGATCTATACGCCCGTCTCGGGCTCGGGCAGCCAACCGGTATCGGCTTCCCGGGCGAAGCGGTGGGGGTGTTGCCATCGCCACCCAAGTGGCGTCCGGTGGAAGAGGCAACCCTGTCTTACGGGTACGGTATGAGTGTGAACGCCCTTCAGCTGGCCCAGGCCTATATGGTGATTGCCAACGGTGGTGTGCGCTATCCGCTGAGTCTGGTCCGGCAGGATGAAAAGCCGGAGGGTCAGCGAGTGCTGTCCGAGCAGGTCACTTATCAGGTCCGGAATATGCTGCGAGAGGCCGTTTCAAGGGGAACCGGCAAACGGGCCCAGCCGGGGTTCTACTCGGCCGGGGGCAAGACCGGAACGGTCCATCTTGTGGGTGCCCAGGGCTATGAGGACAGCCAGTATAAGGCGATTTTTGCCGGTATGGCGCCCATTGATAACCCGAGACTGGTTACGGTTGTGGCCGTTGATGCGCCGCAGTCCGGAGAATATTACGGTGGTGAAGTGGCGGCGCCGGTGTTCTCACGGGTGATGAGTGACGCACTGCGACTGTTGAATGTGAAGCCTGAACTGGAAGTAGGCGAGGCCGAAATGGCTTCGTCTGCATCCGGAGAGCGAGGGTAGGCCTATGTGCATCACATCTCTCAGCACGTTATTGCAAGGTATTGTGGCGGTTCCGTCGGTGTTCGACGTGACCATTCACGGTCTGAAAACCGACAGTCGGGAGGTCGCCTCCGGCGATGCGTTTATAGCCCTGTCGGGTGCCCGAACGCCTGCCGATTTTTATGTCGACAAGGCCATTGAGGCTGGCGCGACGGTTATTCTCCTCGAAGCCGAACAGGTCGGCGAGTGCACTGAACATCATGGCGCCCTGATTGTGCCGGTGGCAGGGCTTCGAAGCCTGGTAGGCCGGATCGCAGATCGGTTCTTTGAACATCCCTCCCAACGGCTTCGCCTGATTGGTGTGACCGGGACCAATGGCAAGACGTCGGTCTGCCAGTATGTGGCGCAGCTGCTTAAAGAAACGGGGACCCCCTGTGGCATCTTGGGCACCTTGGGGTATGGCATGCCCGGTGCGCTTCAACCGGCAACTCACACCACGCCGGATGCGGTTCAGGTTAACCGGGTCCTGTCCCGGATTGTAAAGCAGGAAGGTCGCGCTGCTGTGATGGAGGTGTCCTCCCACGCACTGGATCAGGGCCGGGTAGACAACATCTCGATGACCGGGGCCGTGTTTACCAATCTGACCCGGGATCATCTCGACTACCACGGCTCCATGGAAGCATACGGCGCAGCCAAGGCCCGGCTGTTCGAGCGGGAGGAGCTGCACTTTTCAGTGATCAATTTTGACGATCCTTTCGGCCGGCAACTCTTCGAACAGCTGGACGGCAAATGTGATCGCGTGCGCTACAGCCTTCACGAAGCCCAGACCGAACTCTGGTTGCGGGAGTTCCGGCCAACCGACGACGGTTTTGAAGCGGAAGTGGATGGCGAATGGGGCCGGTTTGTTATCGAGGTTCCCCTGATGGGCAGCTTCAACGCGAGCAATGTTTTGGCGGCGATGGCGACGGTCCTCACACTCGGCGTTCCGGTCGAGCGTGTACAGCAGGCGGCCGGCCGACTCACGCCGCCCCCTGGCAGGCTCGAAAGGTTCGATGGTGCCAATGGCGCCAGGGTGGTGGTCGATTACGCCCACACCGCCGATGCCCTGGCCAATGCCCTGGCAGCGCTGCGCCCCCATGTGGGCGGTGAACTGATCTGTGTTTTCGGCTGCGGCGGTGATCGCGATACCGGCAAGCGTCCGGACATGGCTCGGGAAGCGGAGAAGCTGGCGGATTGGGTAGTGGTGACGGACGACAATCCCCGAAGTGAAGATCCCAAAGCAATTGTGCAGGATATTCTGGCCGGATTCTCGGATTCAGAAAAGGTGGCGGTCATTCATGACCGGGCCGAGGCCATCCAGTCGGCGATCCGGTCGGCCACTCCGAACGACCTCGTTCTGATCGCAGGAAAAGGGCACGAGGCCTACCAGGAAATCGCCGGCCAGAAATACCCGTTCAGCGATGCCGAGCAGGTTCGCCACATCTTGAAACTCAATGGGGGTGTGGCATGATGCGCGCCTTTTCGCTGGCGGAAGCCAGGGGCTGGCTGGGTGCCGAGTGCCCGTCGGGCGATCTTGCGTCAGTGAGTTTCACCGGGGTTTCCACCGATACCCGAACCCTGGAACAGGGGCAGCTGTTTGTAGCCCTGCGAGGCGAGAATTTTGATGGCCACCGGTTCCTGCAACAGGCGCTGGACAAGGGCGCGGTTGGCCTGGTGGTCGATACGTCGGATAGCAGTGTTGACCTGCCCCAGCTGGTGGTAGGCGACACGCTGGAAGCCCTGGCCCGGCTCGCGGCGGGCAACCGTGAAGAAAGCGGAGCCGGCATTCTTGCGATCACCGGTAGCAGTGGCAAGACGACGGTCAAGGAGATGTGCGCCGCCATTCTCTCGCAGATGGGCAAGACGCTGTCGACAAAAGGCAACCTGAACAATCACATCGGTGTGCCACTTACGCTGTTTGGTCTGTCGCCAGAACACCAGTATGGCGTGATTGAACTGGGAGCCAGTGGGCTGGGTGAAATTGCCCATACCGTTGCCCTGGCGAAGCCCCGCGTTGCCATTCTCACGAATGCCGGCGAGGCCCATCTGGAAGGGTTTGGCAGCTACGAGAATATTGTCCTGGCCAAGGGCGAAATCATTGATGGCGTGGCGGCAGATGGGCTGATGGTGCTCAACCGCGACGACCCGGCTTTTGAGCAGTGGCGAACCCGTGCCGGCGCCCGTCGTGTCGCCGGAGTCAGCCGTCTCGGTGCCGAAGCGGATTATCATGCGGTCATCGAAAACCAGGACGCCGGAACCAGAACCATTCAGGTGAGCGGGCCGGATGGCTGGCAGTGCCGGGTGACGCTGGGACTGGAGGGCGATCACAACATCACCAACATGCTGCTTGCCATTGCTGCCACCCGCGAGCTGGGTGCCAGTGATCAGGCGATTGCTGACGGGCTGGCCAGTGTTGCGCCGGTGAAAGGGCGGCTTCAGGTTCTGAAGCTGTCGCCGGAACTGACGTTGATTGACGACAGTTACAACGCCAACCCGTCGTCCATGAAAGCCGCGCTCGGGGTTCTGGCCGGGCGCGAGGGTCAGAAGATTGCGGTACTCGGCGCCATGGCAGAGCTTGGCGCTGAGGCAGGGGCATTGCATCGGGAGGTCGGAGAGTGCGCCAGGGAGCGCGGTATTGACCGATTGATCACCGTGGGCCCGGGTTGTGAAGGTTATGCCGACGGGTTTGGAGAGTCCACGGAGCTTGGGCTGAGCCATGAGCAGGCCGTTGAATCGGCTGTTGGAGATAAAAACACACCGTTGACAGTGTTGGTCAAGGGTTCTCGCAGTTCCGCCATGGAGCGTGTGGTGGAGGGAATTAAAGAAAAGGTGAATAACTCATGCTGCTCTGGCTGACAGAGGTCCTATCACAGTATTTCTCCGCACTGACGGTGTTTCAGTACCTGACCCTGCGTGGAATCCTGGGCACACTCACCGCGCTGCTGATTTCGCTGATCATTGGCCCGGTGATGATCCGCAAGCTGAGCCAGTACCAGATTGGCCAGGCGGTAAGGGATGACGGCCCCCAGACCCATCTGAGCAAAGCCGGCACGCCGACCATGGGTGGCGCGCTGATCCTGGTGGCCATCGGTATCAGTACGCTGCTCTGGGCCGACCTTGGTAACCGCTATGTCTGGGTTACCCTCCTGGTGACGCTTCTGTTCGGTGCGATCGGCTGGGTCGACGACTATCGCAAGGTGGTGGAGCGCAACCCGAGAGGTCTGCCGGGCCGCTGGAAATACTTCTGGCAGTCCGTCATTGGTGCCACGGCGGCCGTGGTGCTGTTCTTCAGCTCGGCGTTGCCGCAGGAGACCTCTTTGTACGTGCCGTTTGTAAAGCAGGTGTCTCTCACCCTTGGTCCGGTGTTGTTCATCCTGCTCAGCTACTTCGTCATTGTCGGAAGCAGCAACGCGGTCAACCTTACTGACGGTCTGGATGGGCTCGCGATCATGCCCACAGTCATGGTGGCCGGCGCACTCGGCCTCTTTGCCTACCTGTCCGGGCACGCCCAGTTCGCCAACTACCTGCTGATCCCGCACCTTCCGGGCACCGGCGAGCTTATCGTTTTCTGCGGTGCCCTCGTCGGAGCCGGGCTTGGTTTTCTCTGGTTCAACACCTACCCGGCCCAGGTATTCATGGGTGATGTGGGCGCTCTGGCCCTTGGCGCCGCCCTGGGTGTGGTTGCGGTGATTGTTCGCCAGGAAATTGTCCTGTTCATCATGGGCGGGGTGTTCGTGATGGAGACGATATCGGTGATTCTGCAGGTTGCGTCGTTCCGGCTGACCGGCCGACGGATCTTCCGCATGGCGCCGCTGCACCACCACTTTGAATTAAAAGGCTGGCCGGAGCCGAGGGTGATTGTCCGGTTCTGGGTTATCACCGTCGTTCTGGTCCTGATTGGCATCGCCAGTCTGAAACTGAGATAGGAAAGCGCTGCAACTATGAGTGTCATTGTTTCGGATCGTCGCACACTGGTCGTAGGGCTCGGTAAAACCGGGCTTTCCTGCGTGCGCTATCTGTCCGAACAGGGGCGGGACGTAGCTGTGGCCGATAGCCGCCAGGCGCCTCCGGGCCTTGATCAATTGAAGGCAGACTGGCCGGATATTCCGGTCCACCTGGGCACCTTTGATACAGAGCTGTTTGCCGGTTTCAACGAACTGGTGGTCAGCCCGGGCATCAGCATTGCCGAACCTGCCATTGCAGCCGCCGCGCGCCAGGGTGCAAGAATCCGCGGTGACATTGATCTGTTCGCCGAGGCGGCCGATGCGCCCATCGTGGCCATTACGGGCTCCAACGGTAAAACCACCGTCACCACCCTGGTGGGTGAGATGGCGAAAGCCGCGGGCCGGAAAGTCGCTGTCGGCGGCAACATCGGCACCCCGGCGCTTGATCTTCTGGGTCAGGGCGCCGACCTGTATGTACTCGAGCTGTCGAGTTTTCAGCTCGAGACCACTGATGAACTGAATGCCCTGGCGGCGACGGTACTGAACGTCAGTGACGATCACATGGATCGTTACCCTAACAAGATGGCCTACTTCCAGGCCAAACAGCGGATTTTCCGGGGCTGCAAGAACGCCATTGTTAATCTGGACGACGCCCTGAGTACCCCCATGGCAAGGGACACCCTGAGGTTCCTGTGTTTCGGTTTTCACCGGGTGAACCCGGAAACGTTCAGCACCCGGGACGATGAGCAGGGCACCTGGATTACCTTTGGCTTCGATAACCTTCTGTTGGCGAGCGAGCTGAAGCTGATGGGGCATCACAATATCAGCAACGTGATGGCCGCTCTGGCACTGGGCCATGCCGCTGGTCTGCCCATGGATGTGATGCTGACGGTCGCCCGTGAATTTCCGGGGCTGCCGCATCGCTGCGAGTTTGTGCGCCGGCTGAACGATGTGGATTTCATCAATGATTCCAAGGGCACCAATGTCGGAGCCACAGTGGCCGCCGTTGAAAGCCTTGCACCGGATAATGGCAAAGTCGTGCTGATCGCCGGTGGTGATGGCAAAGGTGCCGATTTTACCGCCCTGGAAGCGCCCATTGCCCTGCATTGCCGGGCTGTGCTGTTGATTGGTCGCGATGCGCCGGCCATCGCCGATGTGCTGGGCAGCGGTATTCCGGTTCACCGGATGGACAGCCTCGCCGAGGCGGTCGCCCGTTCCGCGGAGCTGGCGGTGCCCGGGGATCGGGTATTGCTCTCGCCGGCCTGCGCGAGCTTTGACATGTTCCGTGATTATCTCGATCGCGGTGACCAGTTCCGTTCTCTGGTGGAGGCCCTGTGATGCACGCAGATCTTTCCCTGCAGAACCGGAATCAATGGCTTGGCGAGGTCCAGCCTCTGCCCATGCTGGTGATCAGTTCGGTCGCATTGCTGGTGATGGGCGTCGTCATGATTTCCTCGGCATCCATGGATATGGCCGCCGAAACCATGGGTAACAGCTACCACTATGTGATTCGCCAGCTGATGTTTGCCGGTCTTGGTTGCCTGCTGGCCCTGGTAGCGGTGAACGTGCCGGTGGCCTGGTGGGAGCGCAGTGGCTGGTTGCTACTGGGCATCGGTCTGTTGTCCCTTGTTCTGGTGCTTACGCCGCTGGGCCGTACCGTTAACGGCTCCACCCGCTGGATCCCGTTTGGTCTGTTTAACGTCCAGGTTTCGGAAGTGGCGAAGCTCTGTCTGATTGCCTACCTGGCAGGTTACGTGGTCCGTCGCCGGGATGAATTGCTCAATACCTGGCCGGGTTTCCTCAAGCCGCTGGTTGTTCTTGGTCTGGCCTCGGTGCTTCTGGTTATTCAGCCGGACTTTGGTGCCACTGTGGTGCTGGTGACAGCAGCGGCGGGCATGATCTTCCTGAGCGGTGTTCGGCTTAGCCGGTTTGTACCCCTGATCGGCACGCTGGTGGTGCTGGGTGCGATTCTGATCGTTACCCAGCCCTATCGCCTGAAACGGGTCGTCAGTTATCTCGACCCCTGGAAAGACCAGTTCGACAGCGGTTACCAGTTGACCCAATCGCTGATCGCGTTTGGTCGCGGGGACTGGGGCGGTGTCGGCCTGGGTAACTCCATCCAGAAGCTGTTCTATCTGCCAGAGGCCCATACCGACTTCATCTTCGCCATTATCGCGGAAGAGTTCGGTCTGTTGGGGTCCCTGCTGGTGCTCAGCCTCTTCACCCTGCTGGTTGTGACCGGGTTCGTTATTGCCCGCCGGGCAGAGAAAGCGGACATGCCGTTCGGCGCCTGTTTCGCCTATGGACTGACCCTGCTGATCGGCCTGCAGGCAGGGATCAACATGGCGGTCAGTACCGGCCTTCTGCCCACCAAGGGGCTGACCCTGCCGCTGGTCAGCTACGGCGGATCCAGCCTGATGATCACCTGTATCTGCATCGGCATTCTGGCCCGCGTGGAAATGGAGCGTCTTGATCAGGAAAAACTCGCCCGGGAGAAGTCCGGTCCGAAGACGCGGGGAGGTGCGGTGTATGACTGAACAGCGCCGCTTCCTGATGATGGCCGGTGGTACCGGAGGCCATGTGTTTCCGGCCCTGGCCACGGCCCGGGCGCTTGAGGCTCGTGGCCACCAGGTGTACTGGCTCGGCGCCAATGGTGGCATGGAACAGCGACTGATTGGGGAAACCGATATTCCGCTGTCACTGATTCATATTTCCGGTTTGCGGGGCAAGGGCAAGCTCGCGCTGGTAACGGCACCGTTTCGTTTGATGCGGGCGTTGGGTGAGGCGTTCACCATCCTGCGCCGGATTCGCCCGGATTGTGTGGTCGGTATGGGCGGGTTTGTCACCGGGCCCGGTGGCGTGGCCGCCTGGCTGAGCCGGACACCGCTGGTGATTCATGAGCAGAACGCCATTGCCGGCATGACCAACCGGATTCTGGTGAGATTTGCTGAAACCGTGCTGGAGGCGTTCCCGGGCAGCTTTGGTCCGAAAGTCGTCACCCGCTGCACCGGCAATCCGGTTCGAGAGGATCTCGCGGCCCTGCCGGTGCCTGAACAACGGCTGGCAGGACGCGAAGGTGCCCTGAGGTTGCTGGTGATTGGCGGCAGTCTGGGCGCCCAGGTTTTCAACGAGCAGCTGCCCGAGGCGCTGGCCATGTTGCCGGAAGCTGATCGCCCCGTGGTTCGCCACCAGTGCGGTGAGCGTCACGCAGATGCCGCCCGGCAGGCCTATGAGCAACGCGGGGTTGAAGCTAACGTGGAGCCGTTTATCAAGGACATGGCCGAAGCCTATCAATGGGCCGACCTGGTGCTATGTCGGGCCGGTGCGCTGACGGTTTCCGAATTGTGCGCGGCAGGTATCGGGGCGGTACTGGTGCCGTTCCCCCACGCCGTGGACGACCACCAGACGAAAAACGGTCAACAGATGGTGGCGGCGAAAGCGGCCATCCTGATCCCCCAATCAAAGATGACCCCGGCGGTGCTGGCGGAAACCCTGGGCGATCTGGCCCGGGATCGCAGCCGGGTAACTGATATGGCGAAGGCCGCGCGAACGCTGGCCCGCCCTGATGCAACGGAGAGAGTCGTGAATTACTGTCTGGAGGCCGCCAATGGCTGATGCAACCAATCCACCCCTGGTCTATCAGGTGCCTGAAATGCGCCGGATCCGTCACATCCACTTTGTGGGGATTGGTGGTGCAGGGATGAGCGGCATCGCCGAGGTTCTCAAGAATCAGGGCTACGACGTTTCCGGGTCGGATCTGAAAGAGGGGGCTGTGACCGATCGCCTCAAAGCGATGGGCGTTGAAGTCCAGATCGGCCACCGGGAAGAGAACAGCGCCAGTGCCGATGTCGTTGTGGTTTCTTCGGCGGTATCGGCGGAAAACCCGGAAGTCATGGCGGCTCGCAGTCGTCGGGTGCCGATCGTCCCCAGGGCGGAAATGCTGGCGGAAATCATGCGCTACCGTCACGGCATCGCCGTGGCCGGAACCCATGGCAAGACCACGACCACCAGCCTGATTGCATCCATTCTGGGCGAGGCGGGTCTGGACCCGACCTTCGTGATTGGCGGCAAGCTGAACAGTGCCGGCACCAATGCCCAACTGGGAGGGTCCCGTTATCTGGTGGCAGAGGCGGATGAAAGTGATGCGTCTTTTCTGCACCTGACGCCGGTGATTTCAGTGGTGACCAACATCGAAGCGGACCACATGGACACCTACGGCGGCGATGTCGAGAAACTGAAGCAGACCTTCGTGGATTTCCTGCACAACCTGCCGTTTTACGGTGTTGCGGTGATGTGTGTGGATGATGGTTACGTTCAGGAGATTATTCCCCGGATTTCCCGGGCGATTATTACCTACGGCATCGAAAACCCGGAGGCGGATTACCGTGCCGAGAGCATCAATTCCGATGGTTTGCGGACTCACTTCGTGGTGAAGCGTCCGGCCGGTCGCAGTGATCTGACAGTCGAGCTGAAAATGCCGGGCCGACACAATGTCCTGAACGCGCTGGCGGCCATTGCCGTGGCCACAGACGAGGGCGTTGACGATGACGCCATCTGCCGCGGGCTGGCGGGCTTTGCCGGGGTCGGGCGCCGGTTTCAGGTTTACGGCGATTACCAGACCTCCAAAGGCACGGTCACCCTGGTGGACGATTACGGACACCACCCCACGGAAGTGGAGGCGGTTATCCGCGCGGCACAAGATGCCTGGCCGGATCGGCGTCTGGTCATGCTGTACCAGCCGCACCGCTTTACGCGGACCCGTGACCTCTATGAAGACTTTGTCCGGGTGCTGTCGGAAGTGGACGGCTTACTGCTGATGGATGTTTATTCCGCCGGCGAACCGGCGATTCCGGGTGCCGATGGCCGGGCCCTTTGCCGCAGCATTCGCCAGCGCGGGCAGGTAGAGCCGGTCTTTGTCGAGGATAACCGGGAAATTGAAGCCCTGTTGGCCAATGTCCTGCAGGATGGCGACCTTCTGATAACCCAGGGAGCCGGCGATATCGGTGGTGTGGCTTCGCGGCTGGCGGCCGCAGGAGTGATTGCGGGTGAGTGATATGCATCATAACGAAGCACAGGCCTATCAGGCAGATCCCGAACTCGTGAGATCACTTGGGCGCGTTGCGGTCTTCATGGGCGGCGATTCCGCCGAGCGGGAAGTGTCCCTGAAGAGTGGCAAGGCTGTGCTGGCGGCGCTGGTATCGGCCGGTGTGGATGCCTATGCCCAGGACGTCAAAGGCTGCCTGCTGAGAACGGTTGATAACCCGCAATTCGATCGTGTCTTCATTGCCCTGCATGGCAGGGGCGGCGAGGACGGTACGTTGCAGGCCATTCTGTCGCAGGCCGGGATTCCGTATACCGGCAGTGAAATGCTGGCCTCCGCACTGGCCATGGACAAGCTCAGGACGAAGTACGTGTTCGAAGGTTGCGGCTTGCCAACGCCGAAGTTCCGGACCATGTCCGGTGCAGACCAGGCGAATCAGATTATCGGCGAACTGCGGGCGCCACTGAGCGTGAAGCCTTCCCGGGAAGGCTCCAGTATCGGCATCCGCAAAGTGTATACCGCGGCAGAATTGGCAGAAGCCTACGAAGCCGCGGCCGCGCTGGATAGCCTGGTACTGGTGGAGGAGTGGATCGAGGGGCCGGAGTTCACCGTCAGTCTGCTGCAGGACCAGGCGCTTCCGGCGATTGGCCTGAGCGCCAGTACTGACCACGTCTTTTACGATTACGACGCCAAGTACCTGGCGGACGACACCCGCTATCAAATTCCCTGTGGCCTGGCACCCGAGGACGAAGTTCGCCTCCAGCACCTGGCACTGGATGCGTTCCGGGTTGTCGGCTGCCGGACCTGGGGCCGGGTCGACATTATGCAGGACAGCGACGGCCAGTTCTGGCTGCTGGAAGTGAATACCGTGCCCGGGATGACCGACCACAGCCTCGTGCCCATGGCGGCCAGGGCGGCAGGCATCAGTTTCGAGGAACTGGTGGTCCGGATACTGAAGGACACCCTGGAGGGCGCCGATGCTTGAGACACTGCTGATCCGGAGCCGGGCGACACCGTCCGAGCCCCCGCGGCGCCGGGGGGCAACGTCCCTTGGCCCTGAGCGGGACCGGTTTGGCGTGTTGAAGGGTGTGCTGGCGGCTGTGCCCTGGCTTCAGGTGGGCATGGGCGCCGTGATTGTATTGTTGGCCGCCCTGGTGCCCTGGGGTACCGGCAAGGTGCTGGGTGCCATGGATCAGCAGATCCTGGCGGTGGATGTGAAAGGGGATTTTGTGGGCGACAGCCGGGTAGCCATTGAGCGCGCCGCTGGCGACTGGATCGGCAAGAGCTATTTCGCCACGGATCTTTCGGAAATCAAGGCGAGTCTGGAGCGCCGGCCCTGGGTTGAGTCTGCCGCAGTGCGTCGGGTGTGGCCGGATCGGCTGGTAATCGATATCCGGGAGAAGAAGCCGCTGGCCTACTGGACCGACGGGCGCCTGGTTAGCCGGACCGGCGAACTGTTTGCGCCGTCCAATCCGGAAGTGGCAGGTCGGCTGCCCCGTCTGGCCGGACCCGACGAAAGAGTGCGGGATGTGATCAATATGGCGAGGACCATGAGCGACAGGCTGGTCGCCCGGGGCCTCGGATTTTCGGGCCTGGCCCTGGAACATCGGGGTGCCTGGACCCTGCAACTGGCCAACGGCATCGAAGTGGTGCTTGGCCGGGACCAGGTGGAACAACGGTTCGAGCGGTTTATTACGGTTTATGAAAACCGGCTGGCAGCACGGTCGGATGAAGTCAGTCGGGTGGACGCCCGCTACACCAATGGTGTGGCGGTCAAGTGGAAAGCTGTTGAGACAGCCTCCAGCCCGAAATCATAGCAACAGTTAATTCAGACCTACGGTTTGGTGGAACACATGTCATCGGTTGAAACGGAAAACATGATTGTCGGCCTCGATATCGGAACCTCGAAGGTGGTTGCGATTGTCGGCAAGCGCAAGATGGACGGCACCATCGAAGTGGTGGGCATTGGTTCCCATCCTTCCCGGGGCCTCAAGCGTGGAGTGGTGGTGAACATTGAAACCACTGTCCAGGCCATTCAGCGCGCGGTGGAAGAGGCGGAGTTGATGGCCGGGTGCCGCATTCACTCGGTGTATGCGGGTATTGCCGGCAGCCACATCAAGAGCCTGAACTCCCACGGGATTGTTGCCATCCGTGACCGGGAAGTCACCCAGGCCGACATTGACCGGGTAATCGATGCCGCCCAGGCGGTCGCGATTCCTGCAGACCAGAAGATTCTTCACATTCTGCCCCAGGAATTCGTGATCGACAGCCAGGAAGGCATCAAGGAGCCGATGGGCATGTCTGGCGTGCGCCTGGAAGCAAAGGTGCACCTGGTGACCTGCGCGGTGAATGCCGCCCAGAACATAGAGAAATGCGTGAAGCGCTGCGGCCTTGAGGTGGATGACATCATCCTGGAGCAGCTGGCATCCAGTCACGCCATCCTCACCGAAGACGAAAAGGAACTTGGGGTCTGCGTCGTGGATATCGGTGGCGGCACTACCGACATTGCCGTGTTTACCGGCGGCGCTATTCGCCACACGGCAGTGATTCCGATTGCCGGCGACCAGGTGACCAACGACATCGCGATGGCGTTGCGGACACCGACCCAGAATGCTGAAGAAATCAAGATCAAGTATGCCTGTGCACTGACCCAGCTGGCCGGTGCGGATGAAACCATCAAGGTGCCCAGTGTTGGCGACCGAGCGCCGCGGGATCTGTCCAGGCAGGCCCTGGCTGAGGTGGTGGAGCCGCGCTATGAGGAGCTGTTCACTCTGGTTCAGTCAGAATTGCGCCGGTCCGGGTTCGAGGATCTGATTCCGGCAGGCATCGTGATAACCGGCGGTTCCTCCACCATGGAAGGAGTGGTGGAACTGGCCGAAGAGATCTTCCACATGCCGGTAAGGCTGGCCTGTCCGCAGGCAGTCTCCGGCATGACGGAGGTGGTCAACAATCCGATCTACGCCACTGGCGTTGGGTTGTTGATTCATGGTTTCCGCCAGATGGATCTGGGGCGGGCACCGGTGCTCAAGGGTGAAGATGCACCCTCGCTGTTTGAGCGCATGAAAGCCTGGTTTACCGGTCATTTCTGACGGAACCGGGTAGTTAGTACACGAAGGTATCTCGAAAACACAATCTCGAACAAACAGCCCGGAACAAGGGCTGAAAACAGCACGAAGGAGTAGGGGAAATGTTTGAACTCGTCGATAATGTCCAGCAAAACGCTGTCATTAAAGTCGTCGGTGTAGGCGGTGGTGGCGGCAACGCCGTTCGCCATATGCTTAACAGCGACATCGAAGGTGTGGAATTCATCTGCGCCAACACAGATGCACAGGCGCTGACCGATATGGATGCGCGCCAGATCATTCAGCTCGGTGGCAATATCACCAAGGGGCTGGGTGCCGGCGCCAATCCGGAAGTCGGACGCCAGTCTGCCCTGGAAGACCGCGATCGCATCGCCGAAGCCATCAAGGGTGCTGATATGGTCTTCATCACCGCCGGCATGGGCGGTGGCACTGGCACCGGTGCTGCGCCAATCGTGGCGGAAGTGGCCCGTGAGCTGGGCATTCTGACCGTTGCCGTTGTCACCAAACCTTTCATGTTCGAGGGCGGCAAGCGCATGAGCGTTGCCGAATCCGGCCTGAAAGAGCTGGAGGAGAGCGTCGACTCCCTGATCACCATCCCCAATGAAAAGCTGTTGGCGGTTATGGGCAAGAAAACCAGCCTGCTGGACGCATTTGCCGCAGCCAACGATGTGCTTCTGGGTGCAGTGCAGGGTATTGCCGACCTGATTACCCGTAACGGTATGATCAACGTCGACTTTGCCGACGTGAAAACGGTTATGTCTGAGATGGGTATGGCGATGATGGGTACCGCCCGCGCTACCGGCGAGAACCGTGCCCGCGAAGCGGCCGAAGCCGCGATCCGCAGCCCGCTGCTGGAAGATATCAACCTGCAGGGTGCCAAAGGTATTCTGGTCAACATCACCGCTGGTATGGACCTCAACCTGGGCGAATTCTCCGAGGTTGGCGACATTGTGCGTGAATTTGCTTCCGACTCTGCCACCGTTGTCGTCGGTACCGTCATTGATCCGGAAATGACCGACGAACTGAAGGTGACGGTTGTTGCGACCGGCCTGGGCGGGGATCGTGAGAAGCCCACCAAGGTTGTGGACAATACCCGCACCCTGGATGGAAAAACCGATTACAACCAGCTGGACCGTCCCGCTGTTCTGCGTCGCCGGGCCGTTTCCAATGGAAACGTGGCTATCGACCAGAGCAAGGATAGCGAGGAGCAGGGTGTCGACTATCTCGATATTCCCGCATTCCTCCGTCGGCAGGCTGACTGATAATCTCGTGCAATTGTGATCCGGTTCCTGTTCCCGTGCGAAATAGGGAACCCTAAAACCGGTAAAAACGTGCACTGATTGCCATGGGTTGCGTGCTGTATGAACATTCAGCAACAACGGATTGGTTAAATGGTATTCAGTCTTATTTTCTGATATTCTCCGGGCAGATTTTTGCCTAGAATATCGCCTTTTTGTGACGGAATTATGTACCGATGATCAGACAACGGACACTTAAAAACACCATCCGTGCCACCGGTGTGGGATTGCACTCGGGTGAGAAGGTCTACCTGACTCTCAAGCCTGCCCCGGTGGACTCCGGTATCATCTTCCGCCGTACCGATCTCGAGCCTATGGTCGAGATTCGTGCTTCTGCGGAAAATGTGGGTGAGACCATGCTGTCCACGACGCTGGTAAAAGACGGTGTCCGTGTGGCGACGGTAGAGCATCTGCTCTCGGCCATGGCTGGTCTCGGGATTGATAACTGTTTCGTCGAGCTTAGCGCCGCGGAAGTGCCCATCATGGACGGCTCTGCCGGTCCATTTGTGTTTCTTCTGCAGTCCGCCGGCATTGCCGAGCAGGATGCGGCCAAGCGTTTCATCCGCATCAAGCGTGAGGTTACGGTTGAGGAAGGTGACAAGAAAGCGACCCTGCTGCCTTTCGAAGGCTTCAAGGTCAGCTTCGGTATCGACTTTGATCACCCGGTGTTCAAAGGCCGCGCCCAGACTGCCACCGTCGATTTCTCCAGCACCTCCTTTGTAAAGGAAGTGAGCCGCGCACGGACCTTCGGTTTCATGCGTGACATCGAGAAATTGCGTGCTATGAACCTCGCTCTTGGTGGCAGTGTGGATAACGCCATCGTCGTTGATGATTACAAGATCCTCAACGAAGACGGGCTGCGCTATGACGACGAATTCGTGAAGCACAAGCTGCTTGATGCCATCGGTGACCTTTATCAGTTGGGCAACAGCCTGATTGGTGAGTTCCGGGGTATCAAATCCGGCCACGATCTGAATAACAAGCTGTTGCGCAAGCTCAGGGCAGAAGAGGATGCCTGGGAAGTGGTTACCTTTGATGATGAGGCCACTGCCCCGATTTCCTATATGAAGCCTGTGCTGGCGGCGGGTTAAAGCAGGAGGCTTTAATCCCGGACGTGGCTAGCGAGTTTTTCGAGAACCTCGCGTAATGCTTTATCCTTCGTGTGCCCGGCTTCCTCTTTGAGGAGCCGGGCATTTTCTTTGCTCAAAGGCTCTTTTTTGAACACCGGCTTTTCCCGGAATCTGGGCGGGGCAACCTTGACCTTCAGTTTCCAGACAAACCGGAATAGCTCGTTCTCCCGAACTTTTTCCATGATCTCGTGTTGGCGGAACCGGATCTGGCTGGCTTTGCCGCCGGTTTCGGCGTTCAGAACCAGTTCGCCGTCCTTGCAGCTGACAAAGCGTGTCCCCTTGACCAGATCCGGGGGAAGGGCTGCCAGAACCTCCTCCTCCGCCTGTCGGTGGAGTTCGGCCTTTGCAACGAGATCCTTGAGCACCGGGGTCTTGCCAAGCTTGTCGAAGGTCATTTTTTGCTCGCTTTTCCGTTTCATGGCGGCGTTTTTACTCGACGGCTCCGTTTACGATTGGTTACACTTCGGCACGGTTTATGCGTAGTGCCTGTATTACACTCGTTTTACATTGTGGTAAATGAGTATGTCTACCGGGCGCTGCAATTTTTTCAGTATGTAGCTGTTGCCAAAGGATGGCAGACCCCCTTCGGATTTTTCCGGGGCGCAACACTACAGGATGCGGTTGCGGCTCAACGATGAAACCAGATGATGATATGAACATTATTCTCGTTGGCAAACACCACGGAAAGTCCCGTGTGTTGTCGATCAACAGTACGCTTGCCGTTGGCCTGTTGTTTTTGGTGCTTTCCCTGCTCGTTGCAGCTGGCTGGGCAGGTTATCAGATGGCCGTTGAGCAAGTTGAGGCCAGAGAGCCCACCAACTCCGAGCTGGTGGCCGAGTGGCAGCTGAAACTGGCAGAGCAGAAGGCGGAGCTGGCCAGTATTGAAGAGAACGTCCAGCAACAGGTTGATGCATTGACGCTGCGTCTGGGTGACATTCAGGGCCGTCTGTTACGCCTGGATGCCCTGGGCCAGAGGTTTGTGGAATCCGGCCTGGTGGCCAGCGATGAATTCAACTTCGATCAGCCGGCCGCCGTCGGCGGCCCGGAAGACGCCCTGTCCGGCGATTCCTTTTCTGCGCCTGAGCTGACCCGCATGATCGAGGAAATGGAGTGGCGGATCGAGGACCGCGAGCAGCAACTGCGGCTACTCGATCAGCTGGCATCCAGCAAACGGCTTGAGGACGAGCTTTATCTTGAAGGTCGCCCGATAACCTGGGGTTGGCTGTCTTCCAAGTACGGTTACCGTTCTGATCCGTTTACCGGCAAGCGCACCTGGCATGCCGGGGTTGATCTGGCCGGCAAGGATGGCAGCGATATTATCTCGGTCGCGGGGGGTGTGGTGACCTACGCCGGGGAGCGCTATGGCTACGGGAACCTCGTGGAAGTCGACCATGGTGATGGTCTGATCACCCGTTATGCCCACTGCAAGACCATTAAGGTGAAGGTGGGTGATGTTGTCCAGAAGGGCCAGGTAGTGGCGCTGATGGGCAGCACCGGGCGCTCGACCGGCCCTCATGTGCATTTTGAAGTCATCCGGAATGGCAAGTCTGAAAACCCGGAAACCTATATCAAGCGGGCGAGCCGCTGATCCGGTTCCGGCTCACCCGCCTTCAGAACCTCTCCGCCATTCCGCGCCCGGTCAGTTTTTATCCGTGAATCCGGTGCCTCATCGGCGACTTATTGCGCCTGTGTGAGGCCTGCCTTTTGTCCTGTTACAAAATAAGGTTAGAATGCCGGCTTCCTCCGTTTAATCAAAGAAGCAGTGGTCTATGTTCACAAAGCTTGCAACGAAGATGTTCGGCAGTAAAAACGCCAGAGAAATCAAGAGAATGCGTAAATCCGTCATACGCATTAATGAGCTTGAAGAGCAGTATGGCAATCTGTCCGACTCCGAGTTGCAAGGCAAGACCGCGGAGTTCCGTCGCCGGATCGACGAAGGCGAATCCCTTGACGCCCTGCTGCCCGAAGCCTTTGCCACCGTGCGTGAAGCGGGCCGCCGGGTTATGGGCATGCGCCATTATGATGTCCAGCTGATCGGGGCTATCACCCTCCACGAAGGCCGGATCGCGGAAATGAAAACCGGTGAGGGCAAGACCCTGGTTGCCACCGCGTCTGTGTATCTCAACGCGCTGTCCGGCAAGGGTGTCCACGTTGTAACCGTGAACGATTACCTGGCCCGTCGTGACGCGGACTGGATGGGCAAGCTGTATCGCTTCCTCGGAATGCAGGTGGGTGTGGTTGCCTCGGGCCAGCCGGCGGAGGAAAAGCGTGCTGCATACCAGGCGGATATCACCTACGGCACCAACAACGAATTCGGCTTTGACTACCTGCGCGACAACATGGCGTTCAGCACGGAAGACAAGGTCCAGCGGGGATTGAACTACGCGATCGTGGACGAAGTGGATTCGATCCTGATCGATGAAGCCAGAACGCCGCTGATCATTTCCGGTGCAGCCGAGGACAGCTCCAAACTGTACCAGGCCATCAATGAACTGATTCCCAGCCTGGAAAAAGGTGAAGTGCCGGAAGAGGGCGAGCCTACCGGCGACTTCACCATTGACGAGAAGTCCCGCCAGGTCGAGCTGACAGAAGGCGGCCATGAGAAGGTTGAGGAGCTGTTGCTGGACCGCGGCCTCCTGAAAGAGGGGGAGAGCCTGTACTCCGCGGCCAACCTCAGCCTGCTACACCATGTTCATTCAGCCCTGCGCGCCCACCATCTGTTCCAGAAAGACGTGGACTACATTGTTCAGGGCGGCCAGGTGGTTATTGTTGACGAACATACAGGCCGTACCATGCCGGGTCGCCGCTGGAGCGAGGGCCTGCACCAGGCAGTTGAGGCCAAAGAAGGCGTCAAGATCCAGGCTGAAAGCCAGACGCTCGCTTCCACCACCTTCCAGAACTATTTCCGGCTGTACGACAAGCTGGCCGGTATGACCGGTACGGCAGATACCGAAGCCTTCGAATTCCGCCAGATCTACGGCCTCGACGTGGTGGTTATTCCGCCCAACAAGCCGATCCAGCGGACCGATTACAACGATCTGGTGTATCTGACCCAGGAAGAGAAATTCCACGCGATCATTGACGAGATCAAGGATGTCACCGCCGAGGGGCGTCCGATCCTGGTGGGTACCGCGTCTATCGAGGCTTCCGAGCTACTCTCCATGCTGCTCAAGAAGGCGCGGATCGAACACAAGATCCTGAACGCCAAGCAGCACGAATCCGAAGCCCACATCATTGCCCAGGCGGGCCGTCCGGGTGCCGTAACCATCGCCACCAACATGGCCGGCCGTGGTACCGATATCGTGCTTGGCGGTAACTGGGAGCACGAAGTCGCGGCCATGGAGAATCCCTCGGAAGAGGAAGTTGCCCGGGTCAAGGCAGAATGGAACGAGCGCCATAATCAGGTCCTTGAGGCCGGCGGCCTGCACATCATCGGTACCGAGCGCCACGAGTCCCGCCGGATTGATAACCAGCTTCGCGGGCGTGCCGGTCGTCAGGGCGACCCCGGCTCCTCACGGTTCTTCCTTTCCCTGGAAGACAACCTTATGCGCATCTTTGCCCCTGACCGGGTCAAGAGCCTGATGCAGGCGATGGGCATGAAGAAGGGCGAGGCCATTGAACACCGGATGGTGACCAACGCCATTGAGAAATCCCAGCGCAAGGTGGAAGGCCGCAACTTCGACATGCGGAAGACGCTGCTGGAATACGACGACGTGGCCAACGATCAGCGGACGGTCATCTATGACCAGCGCAACGAAGTCATGTCCTCCGACGACATTTCGGACATGGTCAAGACCATCCGGGAAGACGTTGTCGATTCGCTGATCAGTGAATACATCCCGCCCCAGAGTATGCCGGAGCAGTGGGACATCGCCGGTCTCGAAGCCCAGCTTCAGTCCGAGATGGCGATTGATCTGCCGATTCAGAAGTGGCTGGAAGAAGACTCCAAGCTGTTTGAAGAAAGCCTGCGCCAGAAGATTCTGGACGAAATTGTCGCCGCCTACGAAGCCAAGGAAGAAATTGCCGGCTCCGAGGCCATGCGCAAGTTCGAAAAACAGGTATTCCTTCAGGTTCTGGATACCCTTTGGAAAGAACATCTTTCGAACATGGATCATCTGCGCCGGGGTATTCATCTGCGGGGTTATGCCCAGAAGAACCCCAAGCAGGAGTACAAGCGCGAGGCGTTCAACCTGTTTGAGAACATGCTCGATACCATGAAGCGTGATGTGACCCGCGTTCTCTCGCATGTGCGTGTCCAGAGCCGTGAGGAGATGGAAGAAGTCGAGCGCCGTCGCAAGCAGGAGCTGGAAGAAGAGCTTGCCCGCGCGCGCCTGCGCCATGATGAGACCAGCGCCACGGCTCAGAGCCAGGGTGAGAGCGACGCCGATGATTCTCGGCAGTCGACCCCTGAAACCTTTGTGCGACAGGAGCGCAAGGTGGGCCGAAACGAGCCCTGCCCCTGCGGGTCCGGAAAGAAGTACAAGCAGTGTCATGGCAAGGTCAGCTGATTCAGAGAACTGATCACACCATCGGAACCCGCAATCTGCCAGCCAGGACTGGTGGGCTGCGGGTTTTTTCGTTTCCAGTGGGCGTTGTGATCCTTAGAACCGATCCCTAGAAAAGAGGAGTGGCAGAATGGCGGTAGGTCCGGGAACCTTACCTGAGTTTCACCCGGTGGCCGGGGTAAAGATTGGTATTGCCAGCGCCGGCATCAAGAAGCCTGGGCGCAAGGACGTGGTTGTGTTCGAACTGGCGCCTGAAAGCCGGGTTGCCGGTATCTTCACGAAGAACCAGTTCTGTGCGGCTCCGGTTACCCTCAGCCGCCGCCATCTGGCCGCGACCTCGCCCAGGTTCCTCCTGATCAATACCGGTAATGCCAACGCCGGAACCGGTGAGCAGGGTATGCGGGATGCGGTTGCCTGCTGCCAGGCCCTGGCAACGCAGGCGGGCGTTGCGGAGGCCGAGATTCTGCCGTTTTCAACGGGGGTGATTGGCGAGCCGCTGCCGGTCCAGAAGATTGTTGGTGCCCTTCCGGAGGCGTTGGCGAACACGGCCGGGAATCGCTGGGCTGAAGCCGCCAGTGGCATCATGACCACGGACACCCGCCCCAAAGGTGCCTCCTGTCAGGTGGAACTCGATGGCCATATGGTGACTATCTCCGGCATCAGCAAGGGCGCGGGCATGATTCGTCCCAACATGGCGACCATGCTCGGCTTCATTGCCACCGATGCCCGGATTGCGCCCGAGCTGCTGCAGACGCTTGCCTCGGAGCTGGGAGAGCAATCGTTCAACCGCATTACCATCGATGGCGATACCTCCACCAACGATGCCTGCATGCTGATGGCCAGTGGTCAGTACTCCGGCCCCGAGATTACGGCGTCCAGCCCGTCGCTGCCGAAGCTTCGGGAGGCGCTGCAAAAGGTCTATCTGGAACTGGCCCACGCCATCGTCCGCGACGGCGAAGGCGCAACCAAGTTTGTCACCATCGATGTCAGCGGCGCGGTCAGCCAGCAGGAAGCGCTGGATGTGGCCTATACCGTGGCGCATTCGCCGTTGGTGAAAACTGCATTGTTCGCTTCGGATCCGAACTGGGGCCGGATCCTGGCAGCGGTGGGGCGCGCCGGTGTCGACGGGCTGGACCTCAACGCCCTGGAGATCCATCTGGGCGATGTCTGCCTGGTTCGCAACGGTGGCAGGGCCGATGACTACTCGGAAGCCCGTGGACAGGCCGTGATGGACCGGGAAGAGATCACCATTGCCATCGATCTCAAGCGGGGTGATGTTCGGGAGACGGTATGGACCTGTGACTTTTCCCACGATTACGTCACCATCAACGCCGAGTACCGCACCTAACTATGTCTGAGTCTGCGTCGGAAGACGGGGTGAAAGAAGTTCACGTTGCCGTGGCGGTTATTGTCCGGGATGGCCGGGTGCTGATTGCCCGACGGCCGGATCATGTCCACCAGGGGGGCTTGCTGGAGTTTCCCGGGGGCAAGTTGGAGCCCGGGGAGAGCGTTCAGGCGGCGCTGGTACGGGAGATTGCTGAAGAAACCAGTCTCCGGGTGCTTGAGGCCTCTCTGGAGCCTGTTATCGGCATTCGCCACGATTATGGTGACAAGCGGGTTTTTCTGGACGTCTGGGAAACCAGAGCCGCCGAAGGCGAAGCCGAGGGATGTGAGGGGCAGCCGGTTGAATGGCTTGCCCCGGAACAGCTTCGCGATGAGGATTTCCCCGCCGCCAACCGGCCGATCATTCGCGCTCTGAGGTTGCCCCGTCAGCTTGCGATCACCGGAGCAGCGAGTGATCCGGATCAGGCGGTTGCGCGGCTTCTGGCGGGCCTGGAAGTTGCCAGGCCACCCCTGGTGGTGCTCCGGGCTCCGACCATAAGCGCGCAGGCCTATCGGGAGTTGGCGGCGAAAGTGTTGCCGGTGTGTGAAAAGGCTGGAGCCGCCCTGATTGTCCACGGCAGCGCCGAGGTATTCCGCGCCACACCCGATGCCCGGGGCCTGCACCTGCCCTGGCGCGAGGCAGCCGGGCTCTCGGCCCGACCGGTTCCGGCGGATGTCTGGCTGGGGGTTTCCTGCCATAACCGACAGGAAATTGAACAGGCAACGGCGATCGGAGCGGACTACGTGACTCTGGGGCCAGTAAAGCCCACGGAAAGTCACCCGGGAGCGCCCACGCTTGGCTGGCCGGCCTTTACCGACCTGGTGTCCGAAGCGGCGCTGCCGGTATTTGCCCTCGGTGGGCTGTCGCCCGGCGATCTGCGGGAAGCCCGTCAGCGAGGCGGCCAGGGCGTCGCCGGCATCGGCTTCTGGTGGCCGCAAAGCTGATACTAGTCAGCGACGCCGGGGCCTTGTCTGATATGCTGTTGCCTCTGCATTTTTCATCATCCTGCAAAACCGATTCCGGGAGATACCGTGAGTAAACTGACCCATCTCGATGACAAGGGCGAAGCCCGCATGGTGGACGTGACCGACAAGGCGGCCACCGAGCGTGAGGCACGCGCGGAAGCCACCATCCGCATGGCACCGGAAACCCTGAACATGATTATTGAGGGTGAGCATCCGAAGGGGGATGTCCTGGCCGTTGCCCGGATCGCGGGCATCATGGCCGCAAAGAAAACCCATGATCTGATTCCCCTGTGTCACGCACTGAACCTGACATCGGTGAAAGTCGAACTGAGCCCGGGCAGCGACGGCGCTTCTGTGCATATTCTTACCCGCTGCAAACTGTCCGGCCAGACCGGTGTCGAGATGGAGGCGCTGACCGCGGCAAGCGTTGCGGCACTCACGCTGTACGACATGTGCAAAGCCGTGGACCGTGGTATGGAGATCGGTTCGGTGCGTCTGCTGGAGAAGAAAGGCGGTCGTAGTGGCCACTGGGTTGCCGATAACGCCTGATCTGGCGGACCTCCGCGCTCGTAAGTGTTGGTTACCAAGACCACGCCGGAGGAGCGACAGTGCCGAGACTACGCCAAGCGGGCGGGCCCGTGATAGAATGCGCGGCCCGATTGACTGAACCACGAGGAAACACTGTGGCTGTTCGTTACATCCAGACCTGCCGGTTGCCGACCCCGTTCGGGGTATTTGATATGCACGGCTTTGAAGAACCGGACACCGGAAAGGAACACGTTGCCCTGACCCTCGGCGACCTGGATAGCGACGAACCCATGCTGGCACGCACGCATTCCGAATGTTTGACCGGTGACGCTCTCTACAGTATGCGGTGTGATTGCGGCTATCAGCTGGAAGAAGCGCTGCGAAGCATCGCCCGGGAAGGCCGGGGTATTCTGATGTATCTGCGCCAGGAGGGCCGGGGAATTGGCCTGTTGAATAAGATCCGGGCCTACCACCTGCAGGATCAGGGTGCCGATACGGTAGAAGCCAATGAGCGTCTGGGTTTTGCGGCCGATCTCCGCGACTACAGCATGTGCAAGGACATGCTGGAGCATCTCGGCATCAAGAGCCTGAGGCTGATGACCAACAACCCCCGTAAGGTAAAAGCGCTGTCCTCCTACGGTATTGACATTACCGAGAGGGTACCGCTGCACGTGGGCCGAAACCCCCACAACGAACACTACCTCGATACCAAGCAGAGCAAGCTGGGCCACTGGCTCGAGACGCACCAGGACGACGATCCTGAGGTCTGAGCCGGTTCCGGATATGAAAAAGCCCGCGACTGTCGCGGGCTTTTTGCTTTCTGGAAGAAGTCTTTTGTTTATTTGACGACTTTCAGGCTCTGGTGCCGGAGTGTCTCCATCCGCGTGCGGATGGCTGATTCAATTCCGGCGGCGTCCAGACCGCAATCTTCCAGCAATTCCCCGCGCTTGCCGTGATCCATGAAGGTGTCCGGCAGCCCCAGTTGAAGTACTGGCATCGTGACCAGGCGGCTGTTGAGGAATTCGGTCACGGCACTGCCGGCACCACCGGCAATGGCATTCTCTTCCAGGGTTACCAGCAGCTCATGCTGCTCCGCCAGTTCCAGCACCAGTTCCTCATCGAGGGGTTTGACGAAGCGCATGTCGGCAACCGTTGCGCCGATGGCTTCTGCGGCCTCCAGAGCAGGCGCCAGCAGGGTGCCAAAGTTGAGGATGGCAACACCTTTGCCGTTGCGAATCCGGCGACCCTTGCCAATTTCAAACGGCGTCAGTTCCTGCTGAGTTTCGGCACCGGGGCCCGTGCCACGGGGGTAGCGCACCGATGCGGGCCCTTCGTAGAGCATGCCGGTCTGGAGCATCTGACGCGTTTCATTTTCGTCCGACGGTGTCATCACCACCATGTTCGGCACGCAGCGCAGGTAGCTGATGTCGAAAGCGCCAGCGTGGGTCGGGCCGTCTTCACCGACCAGACCGGCGCGGTCGATCGCGAACAGCACATCCAGATTCTGTATCGCAACATCATGGATCAGCTGATCGTAGGCACGTTGGAGGAACGTCGAGTAGATGGCAACAACCGGTTTGGCGCCGTCACAGGCCAACCCCGCGGCCAGGGTGACCGCATGCTGTTCAGCGATGGCAACATCGAAATAGCGCTCCGGGAAACGCTGGGAGAACGCCAGCAGATCGGAACCTTCACACATGGCCGGGGTAATGCCCACCACGCGCTCGTCCTGCTCGGCGGAATCACAGAGCCACTGACCAAAGACGTTGGCGTATTTCGGATTTGCCGGTTTCGGCTTGACCGGTTCGGGCTTGCTGGGAGGAACCGGTTCGATCTTGTTGATGGCGTGGTAGCCGATCGGATCGGCTTCAGCCGGGGCAAAACCCTTGCCTTTGGTCGTCACCACATGCAGGAACTGCGGACCTTCAAGTTCGCGGATGTTCTCCAGGGTTTCCACCAGCAGGGGCAGGTCATGACCATCGATAGGGCCGATGTAGTTGAACCCCAATTCTTCGAACAGGGTACCCGGGGCAATCATGCCCTTGAAGTGCTCCTCGGTTTTCTTGGCCAACGCCATAAGGTGTGGCGCTCCCTGAAGAACCTTCTTGCTGCTGTCGCGAACCTGGTTGTAGGTGCGGCTGGACAGCAGCTTGGCAAAGTAGTTGGACAGTCCGCCAACATTCCGGGAGATCGACATGTCGTTGTCGTTCAGGATCACCAGCATGTCGGCGTGCAGGTGACCGGCGTGGTTCAGGGCTTCAAAGGCCATGCCAGCGGTCATGGCGCCGTCACCAATAACGGCGATGCTTTTACGGCCGGTCTGTTGCAGTCTTGCAGCAACGGCCATGCCCAGTGCAGCGCTGATGGAGGTGCTCGAGTGGCCCACGCCGAAGGTGTCGTATTCGCTTTCTGCACGCTTCGGGAAGCCGGCCAGACCGTCTTTGCGACGTATGCTGCCCATGGCGTCCTTTCGGCCGGTCAAAATCTTGTGGGGGTAGGCCTGATGGCCGACATCCCAGACCAGACGGTCGCTCGGCGTATCAAAAACATAGTGAAGGGCAACGGTAAGCTCGAGCACGCCCAGGCCCGCGCCGAAATGGCCACCGGTCTGGCCCACTGACCATAACAGAAACGCCCTGAGCTCCCGGGCCAGCTGCGTAAGCAGCTCCGGGGCCAGCTCTCTCAGCTGGGCCGGTTCATCAATCCGGTCCAGCAGCGGCGTGTTGGGCCGCTGTGACGGGATTTCCTTGAAAATATAAGTGTCCTGCATCTGCTCGGGTCTTTTCCGGTACGTTCAGTAACTGACTGGCATTATAAGGGAACAGGGGAGGCTGTTTCACACAAACCGGGCCAGTTGTTACGAAAATATTTACAGCCAGTGTGCGCCTTCGGGGCGCCGGGGTTCAATGGGTTCTTGCCACCACGTAATCGGCCATCGCCCGCAGCGGGTCTGCTTCCGAGCCGAATGCCCGCAGGCTTTCCTGGGCATTTTCGAGCAGAGCTGCCAGATGCTCCCGGGCGCCGGCCACGCCAAGCAGGGCGGGGTAGGTGGGTTTGGCGCGGGCGACATCCGAACCCTGGGGTTTGCCAATGACCGTGGTGTCCCCTTCTATGTCCAGCAGGTCATCCTGAACCTGAAAGGCCAGGCCCAGTGCCTTGGCATACTGTGTAAGAGAGGCCAGAGCCTGCTCGTTGACCGACGGCGCGGTCAGGGCACCGATTCGCACGCTGGTCTCGATCAACGCGCCAGTCTTGTGCCGGTGCATGGTTTCAAGCTGGGCCAGTGCCAGGGTCTTGCCCACCGATTCAAGATCAATGGCCTGACCACCAACCATTCCGCCGTGGCCACTGGCCCGGGCCAGTTCCCTGACCATGATCAGACGCAGGGATTCCGACAACCCCGGAGCCTCGGCAAGCCAGCCGAAGGCCAGCGCTTGCAGGGCATCTCCGGCGAGGATGGCGGTGGCTTCGTCGAAGGCAATGTGGGTAGTGGGCCGTCCGCGGCGTAATTCGTCGTCGTCCATGGCCGGCAGGTCATCGTGGATCAGTGAATAGGCATGGATCAGCTCCACCGCGCAGGCCGGAATCAGGGCTTCGTCACCCGTCTGTCCCAGTGCCCTGGCTGCCGCGAGGCATAACGCCGGGCGGATTCGCTTGCCACCACCCAGTACGCTGTAGCGCATGGCTTCCTGCAGGCGGCCAGAGGCGGAATCACGTGTAATGCACCGGTCCAGCTCCGCATCGACGCGGGCCCGGCAGGTTTCCAGAAAATCGGCGGCAAGCGGGTTCGGTCCGGACATCAGTCAGCATCATCCGGTGAAAACGGACGGGTTTCCAGGGTGCCGTCGCTGTTCTGTACCAATTGTTCGACCCGTTGCTCGGCGCTCTTCAGCGCCTGCTGGCATTCACGGGTCAGCTTTACGCCCCGCTCGAACGCCGTCAGGGATTGTTCGAGGGACAGCTCGCCCTGTTCCAGATCGCGAACCAGCTTTTCCAGTTCATCAAGAGATTTTTCAAAATCGGCTATCGATGTGGCGCCTTGTTCACCGGCCATCAGGGGCCCTCCGATCGGGTGGCGGAATTTCGCGGATTATACCAGAGCCTGTTCGCTATCGCTGCCAATGGAAGTGGCGGCGTTCCCCGGTTTCGGCGTCCGGGCCCCAGCTCTGTTCGGTTACCTCGATTTCGCCGCTGGCAGACACGGTGACCACGGTGGTTGCACGGGTGCCGTAATCTGAGCCGACGATAAAGGGCGACGACAGGAAGCGCTCGGTCTCCAGCCCAACGCCGGTGTCAGGCAGCAAGTGGTCTGGTGCCGGCGTGCTGTCCTGAAGCAGAGGAATCAATTCGTTGTGCAGCTTTTCTGCGTCGCGGCCGGCAGCGGCAATGGTGTCCCCGGCGGCCTGTCGGAGGCGCAGAAGTTTGGGCCAGGGTGTCTGCAGAAGGTGATTGCTCAGCCCGTAGACCCCGCGGTGGATCCGCCGGCCGGGGTGGGCATCCCGGTTACTGAAATACCAGCCGTCTCCCGTGGTCAGGTGAACGAGGTTGAAGCCGGAAAACTGATCGGCTTCATCAAGCAGATAGCCCTCAAGCCGATCCCGGGAATCGGTGAGTGCCCGCAAGGGCAGTTCGCCCCGGCTGATTCGACCGGTTTCCGGTGTGCCTTCCCGTACATTGGTCACAGCACTGACCTCGCCATCGGCATTGACTGCAAGCCAGGTGCCCCCGGAAAGCAGATCGCGGCCGGCAAGCACGCGAGTGCCGGACTCTGTGGTCCACCAGTCCATGGCGGCCGTCGGGCGGCGGAAGAATTCATCCCGATTGGCGGCAACAACCAACGGGAAATGAGGGTTCTGGCCAAGGGCAAAGGCGATCAGACACATGGTGGAGGGGCTCGCTCCCGGAGTTAATGAAGTTGACTCGTGCGCTGTGTATCATACCAGCCTTGGTTTTCCCGGGTGCGTCTCAAACTATGACCCTGTTTTATGTAATAGCATCGTATCTGGCTCTTGGCGCCCTGGCAGGCACCGTTGCGGGCCTGTTTGGCATTGGCGGCGGGCTGATCATCGTGCCTGTGCTGATGTTCAGTTTTGGTCTGCAGGGAATCAATCCGGACATTATTCCCCATCTGGCGGTTGGCACCTCGCTGGCGACCATTGTCTTTACCTCGGTCAGCTCCATTCGTTCCCACAACAAGCACGGTGCCGTGCGCTGGGATCTGTTCCGGCCCATGACCGCGGGAATTGTGGCCGGTGCCCTGGTTGGCGCCTGGACCGCGTCCCTGATGAGCGGGCGAGCGCTGGAACTGCTGATCGGTATTTTCGTGATTCTGGTGGGCCTGAAGATGTTTTACCAGGTCGACCCCAAGCCCGGTCGTGATGTTCCCGGCGTCGCCGGTCTGGGCGTTGCCGGCGGTGGTATCGGCTGGGCGTCGGCGATTTTCGGAATCGGCGGTGGAACTCTGACGGTTCCCTATCTGAGCTGGTGCAACGTGCGGATGCAGCAGGCGGTGGGCACATCGGCTGCCTGTGGCCTGCCTATCGCCATTGCCGGTGCTCTGGGTAACATCTGGACAGGGTGGGACAATCCCGCACTGCCGGAACCGAGCGCCGGCTTCATTTATCTGCCGGCCCTGATCGGTATCATTCTCACCAGCGTCTTCTTTGCCCGGGTGGGCGCCAATCTGGCACATCGGCTGAACCCCCGGATTCTCAAGCGTACTTTCTCCATCATGCTCCTGCTGGTGGGGCTCCGTTTTCTCCTGAGCTGAGAGGTAGTATATGCTGCAGCATCCCCAGATTGATCCGGTAGCCATCGCCATCGGTCCCCTCAAGATCCACTGGTACGGTCTGACCTATCTGTTCGGCTTTGTGGCCGGCTGGTGGCTTGGGCGCATCCGAACCCGAAAGCCCTGGTCGCCGATCAACGAAGAGCAGATGGGCGACCTGCTGTTTTACCTGGCCCTGGGGGTGATCCTGGGCGGCCGATTCGGTTATGTCCTGTTCTACAACTTTGACGCCTTCCTGGCTGACCCGCTCTGGCTGCTGCGGGTCTGGGAAGGCGGCATGTCTTTCCACGGCGGTTTGTTGGGCGTGATGTTTGCCATGTGGTGGTACGGCCGCAAGGTGGGCAGTGGTTTCTGGCGCATGGCCGACTTCGTGGCGCCGCTGGTACCCCTGGGTCTTGGTGCGGGGCGGATCGGCAACTTCATCAACGGCGAGCTTTGGGGCAAGCCCACCGACGTTGCCTGGGGCATGGTGTTTCGTACGGCGCCGGATTCGCTCGCCCGGCATCCCTCCCAGCTGTATCAGTTTGCCCTGGAAGGTGTCGCCCTGTTCGTGATCCTGTGGTGGTTCTCATCCAGGCAGCGGCCGACCATGGCGGTGTCCGGGCTGTTCCTGGTCTGCTACGGCGTGTTCCGGTTCCTGGTGGAATTTGTGCGCCAGCCAGATCCGCAGCTTGGCTACCTTGCTTTTGACTGGCTTACCATGGGGCAGGTACTGTCCTTCCCGATGATCGTTGCCGGCGCCGCCCTGGTGTTTATTGCCTACCGGAGACAAGCCCGATGAAAGCCTATCTCGACTTGATGCAAGACGTTGTTGATAACGGATTCGACAAGGGGGACCGTACCGGTGTCGGTACCCGGTCGGTGTTTGGCCGCCAGATCCGCTTCAACCTGCAGGAAGGCTTTCCCCTGGTGACCACCAAGAAAGTCCACCTGCGCAGCATAATCTATGAATTGCTCTGGTTTCTCCGGGGCTCTACAGACAACCGCTGGCTGCAGGAGCGCAAGGTCTCGATCTGGAATGAGTGGGCACTGGAAAATGGCGACCTTGGGCCTATCTACGGCAAACAATGGCGCAGCTGGCAGTGCCCGAATGGCGAGGTGGTCGACCAGATCAGCGAGGTGATCGAACAGATTCGCACCAAACCCAACTCTCGCCGCCTGATTGTCTCTGCCTGGAATCCGGCGGAACTCCCGGACGAATCCATTGGTCCTCAGGACAATGTCCGCGAGGGCCGTATGGCGCTGGCGCCCTGTCACTGCCTGTTCCAGTTCTACGTGGCCGAGGGCAAGCTCTCCTGCCAGCTGTACCAGCGCAGCGCCGACCTGTTCCTGGGGGTGCCGTTCAATATTGCCTCCTATGCCTTGCTGACGCACATGATCGCCCAGCAATGCGATCTGGAGGTCGGTGAGTTTGTGCATACTTTCGGCGACTGCCACCTGTACCAGAACCACCTGACTGACGATATCGTCTTCGAGCAATTGAAGCGCGAGCCTCGCCCGTTGCCGAAACTCGTGATCAAGCGCAAGCCCGCGAACATCTTTGAATACGAACTGGAAGACTTCGAGTTCGAGGGCTATGACCCCTGCCCGGGCATCAAGGCCCCGATTGCCATCTGACCGAATCCCGAAGAGGCGAGCACATGAGAAAAGCCCTGATCGTCGCCATGTCCCGGAACCGGGTCATTGGCCGGAACAACAACCTGCCCTGGTATCTGCCGGGCGACCTTCGCTATTTCAAACAGGCCACCATGGATAAGCCCATCATCATGGGTCGGAAAACCTGGGACTCTATCGGCCGGCCGTTGCCGGGACGAATGAACGTGGTGATCTCACGGAATGAAACCTGGGATGCGCCAACCGGTACGGTGGCTGCGAAGTCATTGCAGGAGGCGTTGGTGAAAGCCGAGGCTCAGGCCGACCTGGAAGGCGGAGACGAAGTGATGATCATCGGTGGCGGGCAGATCTACGCCGAGGCGCTACCGTTGGTTGACCGCATGTACGTCACCCAAGTGCACGCTGAAGTGGACGGGGATGCGTTTTTTCCGGAAGTAAACTGGGATGAGTGGGAAGAAATCGGACGGGAGGATTTCTCCGCGTCCGATAACAATCCTTACGACTACAGTTTCGTGGTCTATCAGCGTCAGGCTTAAGCCTGACGAGGAGGGCGCTTGCCTGCGGGCTTGCCGCCCTTGCCGGGGGGCTTGTCCTTGCCCTTCGGTCCGGGGCCGCCACGGCCCTTGGGACCTTTCTTGAAGCCCGGCTTGTACCCGGGCTTACGACCCGGACGACCACCCTGGCGGTCCCGGCGCGGGGGCGCAGTGGCCGAAATCTCCGGCAAGGCCTCCGGCTGCTCCAGCGGTAGCGATCCGGGCTGGGACGCTTCCAGCCAGCAGGCCAGAGCGCCGGCGACCATCGCCGTGTCCATGTCGTTGCGTTCTGCAATCTCATCCAGCAGTGCCATCGCTTTGGCCAGCTTGCCATCCTCGGCAAAGCCCAACAGCTGTGTTTCGAACTGCTGCTCGCGCATTTTTTTCAGCTCAACCGGCGAAGGCAGCTGATAGGCCTGCATGGGTGAGTTGGTAGCGCGCTCCAGTGTGCGCAGCCAGCTGCGTTCCCGGGGCGTTACCAGCAGGATTGCCTTGCCTTCGCGTCCGGCGCGGCCGGTTCGGCCAACGCGGTGGATGTAGGCTTCGGTGTCGTAGGGCACATCGTAGTTGATCACGTGGGTGATCCTGGGCACATCCAGCCCGCGTGCGGCCACGTCGGTGGCAACAATGATGTCTTTTTTGCCACGTTTGAGGTCTTCAACGGTCTGCTCACGCTGGCGCTGGTTGAGGTCACCGTTAAGCGGTGCCACCGCATGGCCTCGGGCAGAGAGTTTTTCCGCCAGCAGGGTGGTTTCTGCCTTGGTGCGCACAAAGATGATCGATGCGTCGATCGGCTCCACTTCAAGGATCCGGGTGAGGGCATCCAGTTTGCGCTCCGCATAGACCGGCAGAACGAACTGGGAGATGCGCTCCACCGTGCGGGTTTCGCTCTCAATACGAACTTCCGTCGCGTTGCGCAGATAGGTCTGAGCCACTTTCTTGATCTGCTGCGGCATGGTGGCTGAAAACAGGGCACGTTGGCAGTTCTCCGGCGTCTTCGCCAGGATCGCTTCCACGTCGTCGATAAAGCCCATGCGCAACATTTCGTCAGCTTCGTCCAGGACCAGCGCCTTCAGGCTGTCCAGTTTCAGGGTGCCCTTGCGCAGGTGGTCGAGCATCCGCCCCGGTGTGCCTACGATGACCTGAGCGCCGCGGCGAAGCCCCTTGATCTGGGGGTAAAAGTCCTGGCCACCATAGATCGGCAGAACGTGGAAATTCCGGAACTTGCTGGCGTAGGTGGTAAAGGCTTCCGCCACCTGGATGGCCAGCTCCCGTGTGGGTGCCAAAACCAGAATCTGGGGATCGGTGACAGAGGCGTCTATCCGGCTCAGCAGGGGCAGTGCAAACGCTGCGGTTTTACCGGTACCGGTCTGGGCAACGCCCAGCAGATGGTTGCCGGCAAGCAGCGCAGGGATGGACTGGGCCTGGATAGGAGACGGGGTTTCATAGCCAACGGCGGACACAGCTTCAAGTACGGCTGGATCAAGCCCCAGTTCGGCAAAGGACAATTCAGACATTGATTCACTCGGAATTCGGGAGGTAAAGCATTGCCGGGCAATGCATGATGTGCGCACATTATAGCGGTTTTGTTGTTGCTTTAATACGCAAAACCCCGGCGGGGCTATAGGTAGTTGCCGGGGACAGGTCATTGTGTTGCCGTCCGATGCCGGGGAATCTTTGTCATGAGTCCTGTAGGCAGCTAACCGCTGCTCGGGATCGGCCCTCTGCGCCGCCAGACGGTAACCGTGTTCGGCCAGGAAAAATGGCGGCTCAGGCCGCCATTTCCGATTTCAGGGCATCGATGATGATGCGGGCGAAATCTTCCGGTGAATCTTCCTGGAGAAAGTGCCCGCCCCTGAGTGTGATATGGGGTTGACCGTGGGCACCGGGAATCCGGCGCTGCATGTGCCTGTCTCCGCCCCGGGTTATCGGATCGCCGCTGCTGAAACAGGTAATGAACGGTTTTTTCCACCTTTCCAGCACCTGCCAGGCCGCCTTGTTGGCGTCGCTGTCCGGTGTGCCCGGTTCCGTGGGTACCAGTTTCGGAAACGCCCTGGCCCCCGCCTTGAACTCTGCGGAAGGAAACGGAGCCTCGTAGGCGGCAAGTTCCGCCCTGGTCAGGGTGCGATCGGTACCCAGTTGCACAATGCGCCCTATCGGAAACCAGGGGCTGTGGCTGGCAAACGCCTTCCACATGGAGAAGACGGCCGGCGCAGGAGCGTCGCCGGTGGGTAGCATCCCGTTCCCGACAATGATGCGGCTAAAACGCTGGGGGTGTTCCGCTGCCAGGCGCAGGCCCAGCAGTGACCCCCAGTTCTGGCACACGAGGGTGATGTCGTTCAGATTCAGGCTTTCCAGCCAGTTGGCCAGCCAGGCCAGATGGCGCCCATAACTGTAGTCAGCCACCGACGCCGGCTTGTCGGATTTGCCAAAGCCGATCAGATCCGGGGCCAACACCCGATGGCCGGCCTCTGCCACCAGGGGAATCATGTGCCGGTAAAGGTAGGACCAGGATGGCTCGCCATGAAGCATGAGTACCGGCGAGGCGTTCCGCGGGCCCTCGTCAACGTAGTGCATCCGGAGGCCGGGTTCTACGTCGAAATGATGTGGAGCAAAAGGGTAATCCGGAAGACCTGCGAAGCGGGCTTCATCGGTTCTCAGAATACGCATGCCATCGACTATCCTGACTGATTGGTTGCGTGATTGCCGGCGGCATCCGGTGATCAGGATGCCCTAATACAATCGTCTTAGGTCAGGATAAAGCAGATGGAAATTTTGTGTGTTTGAGTTGCGTAACAGAGCGTTGCCGGTTTGAATCAGGACGCAATGCCGAACAGGCGTTCGGGGTTGTCAACGCGGGCAAGGGCCTGATCGCAACAGTTTACGGCGCCGCAGTCGTCTGCTGAACAAAGGCCGATCGTCCGGCATTCCATATTCGGGTGCTGGTTGCCCTGGTTCCGGAAAATCCGGGCCCTGGACAGAATCGAGTGGCAGTGGCCGCACAGCAGGGTAGGTACCGCGCTGCCTTCAGCCAGAAGTGCCGTGTAATGCTGTGGTTCAGTCATAAATATCCTCCTGATACTACCCAACATATGGGCCAAGTATGACAATTCAAAGTCTGGATGCCGGTGATATACGGCTCAACTGTCCGGATCGACCAGTGGCCGGCGGTTGGAGCGCTTGTCATCCCAGTCAAGCTCTTTGGGGTCATACCAGCCGATTGCCTCCAGTACTCTTTCCCGTGTCTGTACAGACAGTGTAGGCCAGAGCTCCTGGAAGTCCTCAAGGCCAAGTTCCCGCTGTTTCTGTTGCTTGCTCTGCAGCCTGTTGATAATCCGGGGTAACTGCAGGGCTTCGCCGAGCTGGCCGGGCACCATGACTTCCTGGCCCATCACCTTGCGCCGGTGAGTTCTGGCGGCCAGTACCTTGCGCAACTCCGCGGCAGCTTCCAGGGCCGTTTCTGTGGTGAAGGTTTCCAGTTCCAACAACATGACCTGTCTAATAGTTGATCAACAACCGTCCACTATAACCTGAAGATAGCTACAGTGGCCACGGCGGCGTGGTAGGGTAGAATGACTTGGAAAAACGCAGATCCAAAATCGGGGAACCGCACAGACTATGTACGCAAAACTTGAAACACGGACTTTTCTGGCGTTGCTGGTGGGCGTTTCCCTTGCCTTCGTGTTTCTCATGAAACCCTTCTTCGGGCCCATATTCTGGGCGGTTGCCATTGCCCTGATTTTCCACCCGGTGCAGCAATTGCTCGTGCGCAAACTGGGGGAGCGGCCCAATGTGAATGCCCTGATAACCCTGTGTATATGCATGTTTATCGTGGTTATCCCGGTTCTGGTTCTGGTGACCTCTCTGGTTGCAGAAGGCGTTGCACTTTACCAACAGATCCAGAGTGGCGACATAAGGCCCGGAGAGTACATCGACCGCGTCAATCAGTCCTTTCCGGCTATTCAGGCGTTCCTGGCCCAGTTCGATATCAACTTTGCTGACCTGAGGGATCGGGCGGTGAGCCTTTTCGTGGGGGGGAGTCAGTTCCTCGGCAAGCAGGCCCTGGGCGTTGGCCAGAATACCTTTCAGTTTTTCCTGGGGCTGGCGTTGATGGTGTATCTGGCCTTCTTCCTGCTGCGGGATGGCAGTGCGCTGGTGGAATTAATGGTCAAGGCGCTGCCGCTCGGTGATGAGCGGGAGCGGTTGCTGTTTGCCAAGTTCGCGGAAGTTACCCGAGCCACGGTCAAGGGCAACCTGCTGATTGCCATTATCCAGGGGGCGATGGGGGGACTGATTTTCTGGATTCTCGGGATCAGTGGCGCACTGCTCTGGGGTGTGGTGATGGCCATCGTATCGCTTTTGCCGGCGGTGGGGGCGGCCCTGGTCTGGGTGCCTGCCGCTATCTACCTTGCGGCCGTGGGCGATGTGATTGAGGCAGTGATCCTCACGGCATTCGGCGTGGTGGTCATCGGGCTGGCGGATAATCTGCTTCGCCCGGTCCTGGTTGGTCGCGATACCAAATTGCCGGACTACATAGTCCTGCTGTCCACACTCGGTGGTATCGTTATGTTCGGCATCAACGGTTTTGTGATGGGGCCATTGGTGGCAGCCCTGTTCATGGCGTTCTGGGGGATTTTCATCCGCGAGTTCAGCGAGGAGGCCCACCGCCCGCCGGCCAGTGTGGACGATGGAGTGCAAGAGCCAGGCGGGGAAGCGGGGAATGATGTCCGGTAAGGCGACATGCGACAAAAGTATGGTAGGCTTTTAGCCGTTTGCCCCAGCCTGTGGAGATAGGCACCACATAACAAGAAAGAAACGGATATCGATGAGATATCAGGAGTTGAGCAGGTGAGTACCATGAGAAAAGCAACTTCCCGATTGGGACGCCTGGCCGCTGCGGCCGGATTGGCGGTCACACTGGGCTTTGCCCCTGCGGCCTTTGCAGATGAGATTGTTGCACTCAAGAATGCGCTTTACGGAGCAGGGTATGACATTACCAATGTCAGCCCGCAGATGGATGACTCAACCCGGTCCGCGTTGACCCGGTTCCAACAGGATAACGGCCTTCAGGCTACCGGTACCCTGGACGATCCGACCAAGGAAGCCCTGGGCATGATTTCCGTTCAGGTGGCCGCTTCGGCACCCTCACAGTCCACTGGGTCCAGCAGCGCGCCCACTCAGGAGCCGGCTTCTTCCACGGCGGAAACCTCGGCCTCTGAGCCTGAGCAGGACGACGCTATTGAAGAAGAGGAAGACGGCGGCTGGTCGCTCTGGTAATCGGAGTCGCCTGAACAGAAAAAGCCCGCCGGGAGTGTCCCGCCGGGCTTTTTTGCTGGCTGGCATTCAGGATAATCAGTCGAGCTTTTCGAGATCCCGAACGGCGCCCTTGTCGGCACTCGTTGCCAGTAGCGCGTAGGCTTTCAGGGCTGCAGATACCTTGCGGTCCCGGGGCAGTTCCGGTTTCCAGCCCTTGGCATCCCGGGCCTCCCGGCGACGATCCAGTTCGTGCTGGTCCAGTTCCACGTTGATGCTCCGGTTCGGAATATCGATGCGGATCGTATCCCCATTTTGGATCAGACCAATGGCTCCACCGGCGGCCGCTTCGGGCGAGGCGTGGCCGATGGACAGGCCGGAGGTGCCGCCGGAGAAACGCCCGTCTGTCAGCAGTGCACAATCCTTTCCAAGGCCTTTGGATTTCAGGTAGCTGGTCGGGTACAGCATTTCCTGCATACCCGGACCGCCACGGGGACCTTCATAACGGATGATCACAACCTCGCCCGGCTTGACCTCGTCGGCGAGAATGCCGGCAACGGCGGAATCCTGACTCTCGAACACCCGGGCCTTGCCCTCGAATACATAGATGCTCTCGTCCACCCCTGCGGTCTTGACCACGCAGCCGTCCAGGGCAATATTGCCGTACAGCACGGCCAGGCCACCCTCGGAGCTATAGGCATTTTCAACCGAGCGAATGCATCCGGTTTCCCGGTCACCATCCAGGGTCGGCCAGCGGGTGCTCTGGGAGAACGCGGTCTGAGTCGGAATGCCGGCGGGCCCGGCTTTGTAGAATTCGACCACTTCGGTGGGCGGCGACCTCATGATGTCCCAGGTCTCCAGGGCTTCTTTCATGGTCTTGCTGTGCACGGTCGGCAGATCGGTGTTGATCAGTCGTCCGCGTTCCAGTTCGCCAAGAATACCCATGATGCCGCCGGCCCGGTGTACGTCTTCCATATGATACTTGGGCGAATTGGGTGCCACCTTGCACAGTTGCGGAACCCGGCGTGACAGCTGGTCGATTTCGTTCAAAGTAAACGGAACACCGCCTTCCTGGGCGGCCGCCAGCAGGTGGAGGATGGTGTTCGTTGAGCCGCCCATGGCGATGTCCATGACCATGGCGTTTTCAAAGGCAGCCATCGAGGCAATGCTCAACGGCAGCACACTGGCGTCATCTTCCTCGTAATAGCGCCGCGCATTCTCCACAATCTGTCGACCAGCCTTCAGGAACAGCTGTTCCCGGTCGGCGTGGGTGGCCAGCAGCGAGCCGTTGCCCGGCAGCGCCAGGCCAATGGCCTCGGTCAGGCAGTTCATGGAGTTGGCGGTGAACATGCCGGAGCAGGAACCGCAGGTGGGGCATGCACTGCGCTCGTATTCTTCCACCTGTTCGTCGGAGGCGTTGGGGTCTGCGGCAATGACCATGGCATCCACCAGGTCCAGCTTGTGCTCGGACAGCTTGGTTTTGCCCGCTTCCATGGGCCCGCCAGAGACGAAAATGGTGGGGATGTTCAGGCGCATGGCAGCCATCAGCATGCCCGGGGTGATCTTGTCGCAGTTGGAAATACACACAAGGGCGTCGGCACAGTGGGCGTTCACCATGTATTCTACAGAGTCTGCGATGATTTCCCGGGAGGGCAGGGAGTACAGCATGCCGTCGTGGCCCATGGCGATGCCATCGTCTACCGCGATGGTGTTGAATTCCTTGGCCACACCGCCGGAGGCCTCGATTTCGCGGCACACCAGTTGACCGAGGTCTTTAAGGTGGACATGGCCCGGCACAAACTGGGTGAAGGAGTTGGCAACCGCGATAATGGGCTTGCCGAAATCCCCGTCTTTCATGCCGGTGGCGCGCCAGAGGGCACGGGCGCCGGCCATGTTACGGCCTGCGGTGGAGGTCCGCGAACGATACTGAGGCATGGTGTTCTGTTCTCTCTGTTGTTACCTGATGATGTCGATCAAAAAAACAGAGGATACCAGATTAGACTCGAGGCGCATGGTTGTTTTGAGAGCCGCTGTTTACAATAGTTAACAGAGTTGCCAACTAATTTTCCGGTTTGAACCGACAAGGAGTATGCCTATGGCTGGCCAGGAAAGCCTGCCGCTTCGTCGCCTTAAAGAGTTTCAGCCGTTGAACCGGCTGACGGATGATCAACTGGTCCTACTTGCCAGCCGCGCCGAGCGACGGACCCATGGGCCCGGGCAGCGGGTTCTGGAACGGGGTGTCCGGGATGGTCTGGACTTCTTCCTGATTACCGGCAAGGTGGAGCTGGAATCCCTGGACGGCCGTAAAACGATCATCGAAGCCGAGACCGAGAAAGCCCACAACCCCATTGCCCGGCTCCAGCCCCGGATGTACGACGTCACCGCGGTCAAGCCCAGTGAGTTCCTTGTTGTCGAGCAGGAGATCCTCAACCAGCTGCTGCGCTCGGCGCCGGTGGAACAGGTTGAAATGGATTCCGGTGAAGGCACCGGTGGTATGGAGAGCGAAGAACATCACCTGCTGATGGAATTCCTGTCCGAGCTGAGGTCGAACCAGGTCAAGTTGCCCAGCGTTCCGGATGTGGCCTGGAAAGTCCGCCGCGCGGTCGATCGTGAGGAGTCCACAGCGGATCAGGTGGCACTGGCGGTGTCTGCAGATCCGGCGATGGCGGCCAAGCTTGTGCGTGCCTGCAACAGCCCCCTGTATCGCGGCTTCAGTGATGTCCGGAATGTCCGAGAGGCAGTCGTCCGCCTTGGAATGCGCACCACCCGGCAACTGGTAACGGTATTCTCCATGCGGGAAGTGTTCAAAACCCGCCAGGCGGCGTTGCAGAAAGAAATGGAGAAGCTCTGGCGGCATTCCCGGGAAGTGGCGGCCCTGTGTTGGGTGCTGGCGGATCATGCCACCCGGCTCAATCCGGAAGAGGCACTGCTGGCGGGGCTGCTCCATGATATTGGCGTGGTCCCGATCCTGGTTCAGGCCGAACACCATGTGAATCTCTTTGCCGATGAGGCCAATCTGAACCATGCGATTCGGGAGCTCAGGGCCGAGGTTGGCACTGCTGTCCTGGAAAACTGGTCCTTCCCGCCAGCATTCGTGGAAGCCGTCCGCCACGCCGAGGACTGGGGCTATGAATCCCGCGAGGCGTCGCCCCAGCTGGTGGATGTGGTCATCGTGGCGCAATTGCATTCCATGATCGGTTCCAGCCAGAATGCCGATCTTCCTCCGTTCGACCAGGTGCCGGCGTACCGGCGTCTGGGCGAACTTGAACTCAATGCCTCCCGCAGTTTGCAGCTTCTGACGGAGGCCAGGGCCCGGGTCGACGAAGTTCAGCAATTGTTGGCCATCCGGTGATTGTCCGGGCTGTGTAAACTGTGGAGTCTGCTTTCCGGTGACTGTTGCACTTATGAATGTACCTTTGTTCCCCCTGAATTCCATCGTCCTGCCCAGGGGGAGGATTCCCTTGCAGCTGTTCGAGCCGCGCTACATCGACATGCTTACCCGCTGCCTCAAGGAGGATCGCGGGTTCGTTGTGGTTCTGTTACAGGAAGGCGGAGAGGCCGGTCGTACCGCAGCCTTCTACGACATCGGCACCTATGTGCGGATCATTGATTTCCAGCAGCTGGATAACGGCCTCCTGGGGATTACCGTTGAGGGCGAATCCAAAGTGTCGGTGGTTCGCAGCTGGCAGCAGGAAGACGGGTTGAATGTCGGCGACGTGGAATGGCTGATTGAAGAGGCTGAAAGTGAGGTGCCGGAGCGCTTCGGCGAATTGCCTTCTGTACTCAAGGCGCTGTTCCGCCATCCGGTCATCCGGGATCTGAACATGGACATTGACTACGGCGATGCCCGGGACGTTGGCTGGCGGCTCACGGAACTGTTGCCCCTGGACAAGCAGGAGAAACAGAAGCTGGTGGAGTTACAGGACCCACTGGAACGCCTCAGCCGACTTCAGGGGCTTCTGGAGGCGCTTGAGGAGGGCTAAGGCTCTAACTCACGGGCCGGAAATTCAGTACGGCCTCCTCCCATGACAGCACGATATACCCGCCTGCAAAGACCGCCCACACAACCGCTGCAACCACAATGGTTATATCCGGTGCCAGAGGTACCTTGTCGAAACGGCTGTAGCTCGCCCGCACCGCCCCGGTGACGGCCAGTGCAAGCAGCAACCCCCCAATTACGTCCGTGAACCAGTGAACGCCCAGGTAAAGCCGACTCAAAGCCACGGGCACCAGTGGAAGAGACAGCAGGACATAGGATTGCCAGCGCTTCCGGTGTCGGCTTTCTCCGGCAACGAAACTTGCCAGCAGGGTGACCAGCAGCGTAATGCCTGCCGTGTGACCGCTGGGGAAGGCACCGGAATCGGGCGGCCCCATGACCTCGTCCGGCCGGGGGACGCCGAGCAGGGACTTCAGGCCCCAGACCAGAACAACCGTCACAACAACGGCCGCCAGAATATGGGTGGCAGCGGCGTAATACCCCCGGAACAGGAGTGCCGCGAATGCCAGCGCGCCGGCGGCGATCAGAACCGGCGCGTCACCGAGCAACGTAATGGCAATGAAGGGGCCGTCCAGCAGAGGTTGCCGGAGTTGCTCAAACCATTGCAGGACGGCCTTGTCGAAGCCATCCAGCAGGCTCGTTTCTGTAGCCAGTTGCTTCCAGATCAGCAACAGGGCGGAAGCGCCAAGCGCGAGCATGAGCGAAGCCAGAGGAAACTCACCCTCCCGGGCAGGGCGCTGGTTGGTATAAAGGCGCCAGAATCGGTGAGTCGCCTCGTATTGCGCCATCCACTGCTTCAGCCATTGGTAGAAACGGCTGCTTTCACCAAGTCCCAACTGAAATCGCAACAGCACGAAATAGACCACGGTCAGGGCGGCGAGGCTGATGCCGATCACCGCATAGAAGTGCGCAGGAGGCCTGATTTCGCTGGCCAGGGCGCTGCCCACCAGAAACCCCGGGAAAATATAGACCGGAGCCCAGGCGATGGCCGAGCCGATGTTGAAGGCCAGAAAGCGACGCCATGACATCATCAGGGCGCCGGCCACCAGGGGAATAAC
>PYVH01000154.1 GCA_003030785.1 Marinobacter sp. B9-2
CCCCTAAGGCAATTGGATTTTCTTTCGCGGTAATATGTTGAGGATCAATACGGTAAACTTGAACAGGCCCTCCGAAAACGGCTGATCGATATTTGTCCACGTGTTGCTGGGATAATGGGCGATTATAGTAACCAGGTACATATTTATTTATCATTTCTTGCAACATGTGTGTCGCTTCATCCAAATCGAAAATAGGCTGAGCCTTGCCAAAAACCATGACACTCATATAAGCCGTGTCCGTCTTTGCAGGTACTGGATTTGTAATGGTTCCATATTCATCACAAACCGTAAAGCAAACCTCTGGATTCTCTTCCATCACTTGATTTCGTCTACCGCCAGTGGCTCCATGGAAATAAAGCACTCCATTTGTCCACACAAAATTAAGGGGGACAACATATGGCAGATGACCATCAACCATACCCAAATGCCCAATGCGAGCTTGCTGCAAAAATGCATCAATTTTGTTCTTGTCCAACACTTCTCTTACTTTATAACGTACCTTATCCATTGTTATCACTCCTACTTGTAGTATGATGTGATTTTATCAACCTTTGGATTGAATAAAAACGTCCATAACTACAGCAATTAAGCAATCCATTTTCCACTTAAAACAAAGACAAAACCACCGTTCGAACAAATAATGCTCAAACGATGGTTCTATTTTTTAGGAGATAGGTAATTATAAGCTTATTGGCTGACTAACTTTGCTATATTTGCCTTCAAAGAACGCAAGTGGTGAACCTTCGCTCATTTCACTATTGGACTACATCTATCCTACAAAAGCAGAAGCCTCTTATTTTATTGGAGGTTTGTGGTTATTACGTACTTTTCACTTAAACCTTGCTAAAATACAACATAAAGGCTATTTCATTTTTACGATGATCTTCCCTTTTGCTCTACCTGACTCCGCATATTCCATCGCCTTTTGAGCATCTTCAAATGAAAAAGTTCTATCAATGACTGGTTTGATTTTACCAGCTTCAATTAAATCGGCGATTATGCGTAATTGCTCGCCACTAGGTTTCATAAATAAGAAGGAATATTGAGCATGATATTTCTTTTCAAGTGAGGTCAATTTATGACTGGCTGCTGAAAATAACAATGTTTTGTAAAATCCTGAACCATATTCTTTGGCGAAACGAGCATTCGGCCAACCTGATACGGATACAATTTTCCCACCATTCTTGATAATCTCGAAAGATTTTTCTAAGGTCTTTCCTCCGAGCGTATCAAAGACGGCATCATAATTTTTCAGTATAGCTTCAAAGCTTTCTTTCTTATAATTAATCACTTTATCTGCACCCAAAGATGTAACTAAGTTTGCACCAGCTTCGCTAGCTGTTGTTGCCACTGTGGCGCCCATTACCTTTGCTAGTTGAATAGCAAAGGTACCTACACCACCAGAACCAGCATGAATTAAAATCTTTTGACCTTTTTGTAATTGCATGATGTCATGTAAAGCTTGGTATGACGTTAAGCCAACCAGTGGGATTGATGCGGCTTCCTCAAAGCTCAACTTTTTAGGTTTTAGGGCTATGTCATCTTCATGAATCGAGATATATTCCGCAAAAGAAAATCCAATTGCCTTAGGGGAGATGTTCAATATTGAGAAAATCCCACATACATAGTATTGGTTTTCAGAAATTAGTAGATCAAATCACTGCAAGCACCACTAACTCTAGTCAGATATGTAGCTTTGGAATAAAGATGGATTAACAAATAGCCCTTAATCCTTATCTAATAGCAACATCAAAACCTCCATTTTGAAAAATTGATCAAAATGGAGTTACTCTCTTTAAATAAGTATGAGATTTTTATAAAAAAGTTTGATCATTTTTCAGCTATGTTGTTCCACAATTGCGCCCTATTATTGAATAAGCTATTGCATGATGTCCTCATATTGTTCTGTAGTTTTTGGATTAGCAGTAAACTCGCTATGCAAATCTAAATTAATAATCGAAACCGTAATTATATGTTAAGATTGACTTATATAAAATAAAAGGAATGATCTGATGAAAAAAGCAGTCAAATTAGCTTCCTAAAATTATCTAGATTTTAAATTTTAGGAGGCTTTATAAGATGAGATTCAATAAAATTGATATTAATAATTGGGAACGAAAAGAAATTTTCAATCATTTTTTAAATCAACAAACGAGCTTTAGCATCACCAGAACTATTGATATTACCAAACTTTATAAAATTACAAAAGATAAGGGATATAAATTCTATCCTGTATTCATCTTTTTAATTACTCATGTAGCAAATTCAAATAAACATTTTAGAATGAACTTTAATTCTGCTGGAGAGTTTGGATACTGGGATAAGGTAGTCCCAATGTATACTATCTTTGATAAGAAATCAGAGTTATTTTCAGCCATTTATACAAATACAGATGAAGGTTTTAAAAAGTTTTATGAGAACTATATTTCTGATACTGAGAAGTTCAATGGTATAGGAAAGCTTTTTCCTAAAACACCAATCCCTGAAAATGTCGTCAATATTTCTATGATTCCATGGACTTCTTTTACTGGTTTTAACTTAAACGTGAATAATAGCCCAAATTATTGTTTGCCGATAATCACTGCAGGTAGGTTTATCAATAAAACTAGTAATATTTATTTACCTTTATCCTTGCAGGTTCATCATTCTGTCTGCGATGGTTACCATGCAGCACTATTTATGGATAGATTTCAGACTCTTGTAGAAAATAAATTAGAGTTTCTTGTATAAATTAAACACGAAACACTGACTAATTTCTTTTAGTTGGTGTTTTTTACTAACCTGCTCCTAAAACAAGGTAGTATATGTGCCTTATTTTGTATTCCTTGTATCAGATTATTGTCTATATGCTTTCCTCCTATGTCCCCTCAAGTTACTGAACAATTTCTTTCAAGTATGCAAAACCGCTTTTAAAGATGTTAACTAAAAAGACACAAATCCTTTTATAAGAATTGCGCCCGATTGTAGAAGGTTGTGATTCAACTAAAGCCCTCGTTACTTCCATATAACAAATTACTAAATGTCAGTTGATAGTTTTGAGCATATTTATTCCCGCTATTTCAAATCCGAGTTCCTCATATAGTTTCCTAGCCCCTTCATTACTTCCAAAAACATGAAGTTTGAAGTAATAAATTCCTTCCTGTTCTAACCACTCCTCAATATTTTTCATCACTCTAGTCCCGAAACC
>PYVH01000155.1 GCA_003030785.1 Marinobacter sp. B9-2
GCTATCGATAAAAGCGGGGGACAGTAGCTGGTTCTGTGGCCTGACGGCCACCCGGAGGTGGGTCAAAATAAATGGCCAGTAGTGGGTCATTTTAATTGGCCACTAACAGTTCTGCTTCCGCTGGCGAAAAGCCCCGTGAGAGACGACATCGCGCTGTTCGGGGGCGCGCTGTTCAGGGCGGACTATGTATACGTTTCATTACGCTCCCTGCCAGAGATCAACGAGACCGAGGGGCTGCGGTACGCGGTTCCCAGGAGCTTTGTTGGTTCGGAGTTTATTCGCGAGGACGATGCCCGGGTCAGTGAGGTCAGTGACTGGACGCAGCTGGCGTTGCTGCTGGAATACGGCCGTATTGATGTAGCGGTTCTGCCAGAGCTAATGGTGGAAAACGTGTTCAGGAATGGTGAAACCGAAGTCTATCAGCAGCTGGCTGGAAAGCTCCCGATCTCATTTTATATGTCTGACAGCACCCAGGAAGCAGGGGTTGCCGATCGGCTAATGGCATCGGTTGAGCAATGCAGCGTTGATGACCCGCAGAATCCCGGGCTGGCGGAATAATTTTGTGAGGCAGCAAAATTTACGTACAACAAAAAAGGGTCGCGACGTGAATCGCGTCGCTCCGACTGTAACCCGCTCTTGAAAGAATGACGGCAGATTTCCAATGAATTTGTCGGGTCGGTTGCAACGATTTGCCTGGCAACAAGCGCTGGATGGGTAGAGGCGGAAACCCTCACTGATTCAGGCTTTGTATCGGGCAAGGTTATCTTCAGGGATACGGAGAACGGAAAGAGCAGGGCATTCCCCATCGACACGAAGAACCAAGAAAGGATCTTGGAACATGCGTTGCCAAGTGCAGGGAGTCTATTTGGCGCCTGTCGGTCTGCATTCTGGTCTGCCTATCAGCGGCGAGAATTCTTTACGCCCCGACAGCTAACCCACACTTTCCGACACGCCTTAGACAGTCACTACATGATGAACGGGGGAAACATTCTTACGCTGCAACGCCTTATTGGTCACGGCAATATCGCCATGACAATGACGTGCACCCACTTATCGCAAGATCATTTGAAATCAGCTCTAAGTCTATACCCAGTGGCTTATCTGACTCTCGATGGATGATTCTGGCCACTATGCTTTTGCTGACTTGGATGCCTTGTTCAAAGTTTTTGACGTCTGCACATCCTCTGCATCGGATGGCATTTCAGAAGCTTTGATTATTTTCGCAAGCATTTTTACTGCAGCTGCTTGGCGGTAGTCACCTCGGCTAACATGGTCGAACTCATTCTTGTCAGAGATCAGAACCTTTCTCATGCCGCGTTCCCTCCGTTCTCTCGATACTCTTTCATAGAGTGTAGGTATAGTTCAAGTTCAACTCGATCTGCTACTTCATCCAAAATACGCTCACAGGCTTCAGATTCATCTGGATCGTAGGGGGTGCACATATGTTGCCCGAAAACCGCAATCGTGAATATGTATACAAATTCCGTAGAATCAACCTTGATTCGGACAGGTTTGCAGAAGATCGACCCGATTTCATTTGCTGCAGATGACCTATCAGAACTAAAAAAAGCCGCTTGCTGTTTCCCTTTCCGGATATCAGATATGAATAGGCTGTCACCCGTCTCGTAACAATACTTGGCCGTAGAATCTGAATTCATAATCTGTCCAGCCTTTGTGTGTTGCCTTTGGCGATCACACTTAAGCATGTACCACCATTTGTTTTCAGCAGGGTTGCCCTGAATAATGGTGATTCCGATATTCTTTTGCTCAATGCCCATCCCATTGCAGAGTAGTGTCTTTGTCCCATCCAGTACGAATTCCAACTGATCTTTTGGATGGGTTATTTTTCTAAAGATGTCTGCGGTGGGCTTTAGGTGCAAAGCCTTTCCGTGAAACCGGTCTTTTTTCTTCTTAACGAGGCCGTTGAAAAACTGGATGAGTGCTTTGGTGAGCTCCGTGTATCTCTTGGTAACTGCGCCCTGGGCTGCCTGGGATACCCCCTTCAGGAACATAACCAGAATCGTGAACGTGGCCAGAATAGTAAAAATCACCTCGTGGACTTGAGAATACTCGTTCACCCATTGCCATTCGTCGCCCCAAATATCCAGGGTTCCGTAATATAGAGCGACTATAGGAGGTACCGTCATGCTCAGAGCGGGGCTAGACAGGAAGTCTATGACTCGGTTTCTGACAAAGACGGTATAAAGAATTTTTTTCAAATCGGCCTTCCCGGTTTTATTGTCTTTCGTTCCTTTGATATTTGAAAGGTTAACAAAAAGGACCAGTCCAGAGAATGTTTGTTCCTCAGTGTTAGCGTCCTATTCTAAATTCTAGTGGCCTTTCCCTGCTCTATGGCCAAAAGGGAGCAAAAAGGGGACAATAAGCAAAAAAGGGTCACGACTTGCGTCGCAACCCTTTGAATCTTGGTAGCAAGAGGCGGAGTATTCGGGCCTGAGGCCCTCACCCTTCGAGCCGCCCTCGCGTCGCTCCGACGTTCCTCCGCACGCGTTGCGTGCTCCGGCCGTCCTTGCCCACATTACCCCATTAGTACTCATCCAAGTTCATACAATGGCCGCAAAATACCCACATGTGGGCTAGGAGCAGGGGAAGATTTTTGATAAGCCGAATACCGCGATTGCGGCAACATCTATGTTTTGAAGTCTGTTGCTGATCTTAGGTTCTTTATAAGTACCTATTTCCAAGGCAATCGCTCTCTTCACAGACTCTCGGGACAGGGCTTGCAATGAGGGAAAGCAAACGGGATCTGCTCTGTTTTCAAAAGAGATTTTCAGGTCACCCACCGTGGCAAATACCCTCAGGGTCTCATAGATACCTTGATGATACGAAAACTGTGCAACTTCCATTGTTTTATCGCCAAACGCTGCCATTTTCTCGAAATCGTGATAATCATGGGGCTGGAGGGCCTTTGCTGATGAGGCCGCAAAAAAGATAAGAATAATAAAGATCGTCCGTATCACAGCTCCAATTCCTTAGAAGTATTCGAGAAGTTTTAAGATAGTTCTTGATACCACCTTTTCCAGTTTTCAGACTTCTTGGGGGTAAGGGGCGCTTTGAGTATTGACCGTTGTAATGAGGATTTTACAGTCTTTAACTTTGTCCTGAATCAGTGACTTCAATCGGCTAAAACTGCGCTTAAAGCCTGCAATAACAGA
>PYVH01000156.1 GCA_003030785.1 Marinobacter sp. B9-2
CTCGCCCCACTTCATTTACAGAGTCTAACATCGGGTGGGGTTCCAACTACCTTGACAGAGGGGGGGTTTGTCGGATTTATATAGACAGGGATCGAGTCGCTCTGGATATGCTCCGATGGATCAAACCAGAGGTTGCCACTCCTGAACACATGGATATCGGAAGTAACCGGATTTTGCCACTGACACACGATCTGGTAGGGGCTTTTGCCGTTCATTACGATCACCTGGTTCTTTTCGACATCCTGAAAAATACCCTGAACCAGCTGCCCAGTTTTGCGAAGCTTGGCCGCGCCACTGTTTCTGACAGCCGGTACAACAAACATACCCGCTCCAATCATCAAGAAAACGCCGCCCAAGCCAGCTATGATCAGGGTTACTCCCCAAAGCGAAAAGAACCCGTCGATTCTTGCAGACTCGGCATCGCCAGGCATGAACAGCACGCTAACCCTCTCACCGCGACTGTAGCTGGGAGGATTACTGCCGCTGGAGGAGAGAAACTCTGTAAGCCTGCCCTGATCGTCTTCAAAGCGGACGAGTGGATAGTAAGCATTGGAATCGCTGGAGCGCGATCGAATCAGGTCGGTAACAACACCTGGCTTAGCTGTCGCAGTTTCAAGAAAGGTTGATGTACTCTGGAAAGAGAAAAAGGCGCCAACAAGTATGCCGACACCCACGAGTGAAAAAATCACCCGCAGCGTATTGAAGGTTTTCATATCAGGTCCTTTGATAATTGCTTCCTTGCCCGAAAACGCCCTGTTTTCGGGAGCCGAAATTATACTCGAATCAGCAGGGCTGGAAACCCAAAGGATGAGACGCGGTTCCGCCAATGGGCACAAACTGTCTCTATGGTAATTCTGTTGCTTCAAGCAAGTTGATAGAATGCCCCCAACACATGGAGTGTTAACCCCATTGCACGGAGCAAGCATGCGTTACCTCGTTTTTTCTTCTCTTGTTGTCATTTCTGCCCTTTCCGGCTGTAGCCTATATTACGAATCCCAGGCAAAAGACATGGTCCAACGCCAGATGGACGCCATGGTTTTTGTCGAAGGTGGTGAGTTTATGATGGGAAATCCTGGGGGGTGGGACGGAAGCAAGGATAGCTGGCCACCGCATAAAGTAGTTCTGGACGATTTCTACATTCAGAAGTATGAGGTTACTCAGGGGGACTTTGAGCTGTTTATGGCGATGACCGATTACGAACACTCTAACAGTTCTTACGAAAACCTTAGAGATAATGCTCCGGATCGCTTCCAATCAAACTTCCCGGCAGTCGTGTCGTGGATGGATGCATCGGAATTTTGCAAATGGTTAGGTTCTCAAACTGGCAAAACCGTTGAACTCCCTACCGAGGCACAGTGGGAATATGCAGCCCGAGGCGGTGGCAAACCGTTGCGTTATGCCACTAAGAATGGGCGTGCAGAAGAAGGTGTAACGATGGCCGCACGCCCATCACAGTACCGACAGCAAAAACAAGCACTTCCGCAGCCGCCGGGGAGCTACCCCCCAAACCTGCTGGGCTTACACGACATGTCAGGCAATGCTGCGGAATGGGTGAGAGATTATTATCGCGCAGATTATTATGAGCGCTCCCCTGTAAATAACCCAAAGGGACCCGAGAGCCCAATCATAGAAAGCTGGAGCAACGAGCCCTACAGGATTCTTCGAGGTGGTGACTTCAAAGATTTTTCAGGGAACACAACTGTTACGAGGCGCAAAGCCATAGAACGGGTAATAAACGAATCGACGGGTTTCCGTTGTTCCTTCTCAAAAAGCTTAACTAGCGAACATGCTTGAATTGTCGACTTTCCGGCTGCCCGCGTCTTTTTCGCTTTTAGCGACCTGATTCGGAAGCTCAGACCGCAGTATTACTCTGAGTAACCGTAGCCTGCATCAATGGTCACACCAACGTCATTGAATTAGTGACGTTTGTCCAGAGATATCATATAATTACGGTTCACAAACACACGAGGAATACGCCTCATGAAACTTCCGCCAAAACTAACGGTTGACACGCCCAGCGAAATCCTGACTGAAAATTGTACATAAAATAACCAGTCTACTGGATGACCCCGCCTTTATCGCCGAACACCGCCAACGTCCCCAGGATTTCACCCGCCGCTGCCACCTGAACTTCAAACACCTGGCCCTGTTCCTGCTCAATCAGCCCCAGTCTGCCTTGCAAACCGAATTGAACGGCTTTTTCCAGCAGGTCACCGGCGCGGCCCTGGAATCCTGTCAGGTGACCGCCTCGGCCTTCTGCAAGGCCCGCCACAAGCTGGATCCGACCGTGTTCGAGGCCCTGAACCAGGTGGTTCAGGCACAACTGGATGCCCAGGGTCTGCGATACCGCTGGCGCGGCCTGCGCCTGCTGGGCATCGACGGCTCCAGTGTCCATCTCCCCCTGGAAGACAGACAGGCCAGCCATTTCGGCACCCACCAGGGCCTGCCGGTGGCCCGCTTGTCCCAGTTGATCGACCTGGGCGACGGCCAGACCCTGCACAGCCTGCTCGTCTCCCCGACGATCTGTGAGCGCGGCTGTGCCCAAAGCCATCTCGATCACGCCCCCTCAGGCAGCCTGATCCTGTTTGATCGCGGCTATCCCGCCCACTGGCTGTTCGCCGATCTGGCGCAACGCCGAATTCCGTTCGTGATGCGCCTGCGCCTGAACTTCAATCGCGCCGTGCGGGACTTTGTCCAGTCCGGCGACCGGGAAACCCAACACACCTTCACCTGCACCAACTGGCTCTCGCGCCAGGTGTGCCAGCAGTCCGGGACGGATCTAGACGGCCCGGTGACCCTGCGCCTGGTGCGGGTGGACCTGCCGGGGGGCACCACGGAAGTGCTCGCCACCTCCCTGCTGGATGCGCAGGCGTTTCCTGCGGCAGACTTTGCCGACCTGTATCACCGCCGCTGGGGCATCGAAACCGACTACCGGCGCCTCAAGCAAACCCTGAACCTGGAGAACTTCAGTGGCCGTTCCCCCCAGGCCGTCCAGCAGGACCTGCACGCCCGCATCCTGCTCAAGAACCTGGCACTGCTGATGCAAACCCTGCAGCAACCCGAGATCGACCGGCGTCACGCCCAGCGCAAACACCGTTGGCAGCCCAACTTCACCCAGGTGCTGT
>PYVH01000157.1 GCA_003030785.1 Marinobacter sp. B9-2
ACCAATGTCGGTTCTGTTCACAGCGACAGATTCGGGTTCAGGTTCAGGTTCGGGTTCAGGCTTTGGCTCTGGCTTTGGCGCAGCGTCGGGTTTCGGCGCGGGTTCGCCAGCCAGCTTGATTCGGATGGCCGGCGCTGTGTTGACCGCGGATTCGCCCAGGGTGTTGAGCTCCACCGTCTCTTCGGGAGAGGCGATCGCCAGGGCGACGAAGGTCACTACCGTTGCGAGCAGCAGAAGTGCCCACCGGAAGGGCGGCTTTTGCGGCATCATTGGCCAGGCTCCGTCAACAGCAGAATATCCTGGTACCCGGCCTTTTCCAGCAAGCGGAAGAGTGTTTCCAGATCTGCCATGGTGATGCTCTCGGCAGCGGCGATTTTCAGGGGTTGCTGGCCATCAGGTTCCGGCAGCCTGGCAGCCAGGGATTCCTTGTCGAGCAGCTCACCGTCAACTTTCCACTCTCCGCTGGCGCTGACAATAATGTCCGCATGGGGCGACTGCCGGTCTTCGGCCTGACGGGTGGCGGGCAATTCTGGCAGCGGGTCATCGGCAAGTTGGCCGGCAACGATGAAAAACATCAGCAGCAGGAACACCAGGTTGATCAACGGCAGAAGTGCATCTTCCACGCGTTCCATCAAGGTTTTGCCGGAGGTAAACGGAGGTGGAACCAGATCGCTCATGGTGTCGTTGCGTTTGTCCGCTTCCAGTGGGTATCGATACCTCTGTCAGTCAAGCCGCTCAGAACCGTGGTGAAAGCGCCAAGATGTGCGTCGCCCGTTGTCGACAGATTCACTTCGGTGACCCCGGCTTCTGACAGTTCGCTGACCAGCCGCTCCAGGGGAAACGTCTGGCCCTGCCACCTTACGTCGCCGTTGGCCGTGACCGTCAGTTCCGGCAGCGGCTCTCCGGTGACCGGGCTGCGGTTCGATGTGTTATTGGCCAACTCCAGATAGTCCACGGGCAATAGCCGGGTGGTCAGCATAAAGAACACCAGCAGAATGAAGACCACATCGATCAGGGGCGTGATCCGGATTGGAATCGGACGGTTTGGCCTCGGCTCAACCAGTTGCATGGGCGAATCGCTGACCCCGGGCGGTTGAATAACGGTCGGGCTCGTCTACGGCTGTCCTGGCGTTACGCTGGCTTTCCGGCAATTGGTCGTCTGCTTCAACGGCGTCCAGAGTCTGCTCCGGCACGATATGCAGAATCGAAACCAGTGTGCTGTTGATGATTTTGTGGATGCGTCGCAGCCGGAACTCGATCCATGCAGCCAGCGCCGCAAACGGTATGGCCACTACCAGGCCCGCGGCTGTGGTGGTCAGGGCTTCGTAAATGCCGCCACTGAGCTGGGTGGCATTGGCACGGCCTTCGGTAGCCGCCATGGAGCTGAAGGCCTCCATCATGCCCAGTACCGTCCCCAGCAGGCCGAGAAGCGGAGCCAGAGCTGCGATGACTTCGATGATCTTCAACGGTGCCTCGAAGGGCTCCAGGGAATGTTGCGCATCCCGGGCCGCGGTTTCCCGGATCTGCCGGTCGTCCTGGCCGTTCTGGATTGCCTCAATCGTATCGGTGACCAGATGCTGCAGCGGATTCATCCGCCCCCAGCGACCTGCCTGATGACGGACGTTGGACGGTCGCACCGATGCCGGATCCTTCTGCCAGTTCATTACGGTTTTTTTAAGCCGGCCGGACAAACGCGGTGCATAGAGGGCCCCCAAGAGCATCAGATACACGAAGGTAACGAAGCCGATAACGGCGAGCACTACCAGCACAATCATCACAGGTCCGCCCATATCAATAAGTTGCGCGAGCGGGCCGGTATTCAGGGGCAAAGAGAGGTCCGTCATGAGAAGGTTTCTCAATGTGCAAAAATGGAACTAAATAATAACGATTATCATTGAATTTGCAAGCCTGTAATCTGACTTCAGCACCCCCTCTGTTAGACTTAAGCCAGAGATAAGAGCCCCAAAAAAGCGTGAGAACGGAGGTTAGGTCATTACTGGTTGTCGAACCCGCTGCGGAGTCTGGATGTCATGCTGATCAAGCGATGGTTGGGCAGCCTGGCGAATCGGGCCGTTGCGCTGGTGGTTGTCGCGATCATCCTGACAGCCTTGCTGGTAACCGTCGCCGGTTTCCTGCTTAGCCGTTCTGAGCTGGAACAGCAGGCCCGTAACCAGGTGGAAACGATTGCCACCCTGATTGCCGGGGAGCTGGACGACAAGCTCGCCCTGCGTCTTGAAGCACTCAATCACGTGGCCCAGAACCTGACCATGTCCAGCGATGTTCTGGACGCAAGGGCCCGGGTTCTGATCCGCCGGCAAACAGCCCTGGGTCACCTGTTTGATGCGGTCTACCTGATGGATGAAAAGGGCCTGGTTATTGCCGAACATCCGGAGGAATACCGCCAGGCGGGGCTGAATGTCAGTGACCGGGAGTATTTTCGCCGGATTTCCTCCACGCTCACGCCGGTGATCAGCGAGCCCTACATCTCCAACTATCAGGACAAGCCGGCCATCATGGTGGCCGCGCCGATCTTCGACCACCGCCAGCGTTTCATTGGTGTGATTGGTGGCGCCATCGCCCTGGATGGCAACAATTTTCTTGATCAGTTTATCAATATCCGCATAGGAACTTCCGGTTATCTGGGAGTGGCAACCCGGAGTGGTTTTGTGGTCGTCAATCAGCGGGGTGACGAAGCCATGACGCCGGTGCGGGTAGCGAATCCTGTGCTCCGGGATGCCATGGAGGGCTTTGAAGGCACGCTGGAGACTCGCAGCAGCGACGGGGAAAGAACCATCATGTCGGTACAGCAGCTGACCCAGGTGCCCTGGTTTGTCTCCGCTTCCTGGCCGGCCCGCGAAGCCCTGGCGCCGATCACCCGCACCGTGGACGCGTTTGTCTGGATTCTGCTGCTGGTCATCCTTTTGATTGCGCCTCTGGCGCTCTGGCGTTTCCGGCGATTGATGGCGCCGCTGAAAACATTAGGCATGCAGATTCAGGAACGCCACTTTGGTATGCGTTCCGATCCGGTGGATGTCTCCGGAGGCAAGGAAATCCGCCGGGTCGCGGAGATTT
>PYVH01000158.1:0-1251 GCA_003030785.1 Marinobacter sp. B9-2
ATCAGCCCAACGCCGCATTAGCCAGGCAAGATAATAAACCAAACGCATGGCGCGTAAAGGTTCAATCAGTCCGATTTCAGCGGTGTCGAACTCGCTAAATTCTTCATAAGCTTCAATAATAGTTTCCAGTTGCATCCGCTGCTCGGCTTTATCGCCATTGAGCAACATCCACAAATCCTGAATAGCTGGACCATTACGTGCATCATCCAGATCAACAAACATTGGACCATCGCGCCAGAGAATATTCCCGGCGTGGCAGTCTCCATGTAGCCGCAGAACGGTGAAAAATTCTTCCCGCCAGTGCGCTGTAACGGCGGCGATCAGCTCATCTGTCGCTTTCAGGAATGCCGCTTTCAACCCGGAAGGTATCAGTGTAGCGTCCTCAAACAGCTTGCGTGGCTCAATGAGATATTCATTCAGACCGATGGTCGGGCGATGGATAAAAAGCTGTTTGCGCCCCGTCTGGTGCATACGCCCTAAATAACGCCCAACCGCTTCCATCTGATCGATATTATCAGCTTCGAACTGGCGACCACCGACGCTTGGAAAAACAGCGAAATAAAATCCCTGATGATTCAATAAAGTCTGACCGTTAAAGGCCACAGGTGCTGCGACCGGAACTTCATCATTTACCAACTGCAACGCAAATTGATGTTCTTCGAGGATTTGATCGGCTGTCCAACGTTCAGGGCGATAAAATTTGACGACAAAACGTCGACGATCTTCGTCCTGAAATTGATAGACACGGTTTTCATAGCTGTTAAGCGGGGTAAGACCGGAATCCACCCGGATCCCTTGCTCAAATAGAGCATCCATGATGGTATCCGGGTGTAGTGTCTGGAAAGTAAAAGCGCTGTTGTTCATCCCATCATCCGGAAAACATTACGAATGATGAAGGATATCATTTCACGATGATTTTGGTGGCACCGCTTACAAGCTTTTACTCTTTAATTACGCCACGAGCGCGTAACAGCGCCGTTTTGAAGTCTTCTTCATAATCTTTCTGCAAACCCGGGATCACCGCATCTTTCGCGGAATCACGCATTTTCAGGTGATAGATCAGAATGTCATCCGTCAAATCCGCCAGTTCGCCGTCAAAACCTGACTCTTTCGCCAGTTTCTGCAAAAATTGCAACAGGTTAAGGTCTGGCTCTTTTTGCCAGGCTGGCTGGAGGAGTTCAATAACTTCATTCAGACGTTTACATTTCATAGTAATGCTCCTTACTCTTGAGACAGACACGTTAGCAGGGT
>PYVH01000158.1:1261-3032 GCA_003030785.1 Marinobacter sp. B9-2
AAAACGCGAAACCTTTCGCCAAATGACTGGCACAGGTAGCAATAGTTTTACAATCCCACAATAAAAGAGGCGATATCGGTGAATCTGATGACGACGATAACAGGCGTTGTGCTGGCAGGCGGTAAAGCCAGACGAATGGGCGGCGTAGATAAAGGATTGCTTGAATTAAACGGCAAACCATTATGGCAACATGTCGCTGACGCGCTTATGACGCAGCTCTCTCACGTCGTGGTTAATGCCAATCGCCATCAGGAAATCTATCAGGCAAGCGGTCTGAAAGTGATTGAAGATTCACTGGCGGATTACCCAGGCCCTCTGGCAGGAATGCTTTCAGTAATGCAGCAGGAAGCAGGCGAGTGGTTTTTGTTTTGTCCGTGCGATACTCCTTATATTCCCGATGATTTAGCAGCCCGGCTTAATCATCAGCGCAAAGATGCGCCTGTCGTGTGGGTCCACGACGGTGAACGCGATCACCCGACTATTGCTCTGGTAAACCGCGCAATTGAGCCTTTATTACTGGAATATCTGCAAGCAGGAGAACGCCGGGTAATGGCATTTATGCGTCTGGCTGGCGGTCATGCGGTTGATTTCAGCGATAATAAAGATGCATTTATTAACGTGAATACGCCAGAGGAGCTTGCCCGATGGCAGGAAAAACGATGATACCGTTACTCGCCTTTGCCGCGTGGAGTGGTACCGGAAAAACTACGCTTTTGAAACAACTGATCCCGGCATTATGCGCCAGAGGGATCCGTCCAGGGCTGATTAAGCATACGCACCATGATATGGATGTTGATAAGCCAGGCAAAGATAGCTATGAGCTGCGCAAGGCTGGCGCGGCACAAACCATCGTTGCCAGCCAGCAACGATGGGCCTTGATGACGGAAACACCAGACGAAGAAGAGCTGGATCTACAGTTTCTCGCAAGTCGAATGGATACCTCAAAGCTGGATTTGATTCTGGTCGAAGGGTTTAAGCATGAAGAGATCGCAAAGATTGTGCTGTTTCGCGATGGAGCCGGACATCGACCTGAAGAATTAGTGATAGACAGGCATGTTATTGCTGTAGCCAGTGATGTGCCGCTTAATCTTGATGTCGCATTACTGGATATTAATGATGTTGAGGGGCTGGCTGATTTTGTGGTGGAGTGGATGCAAAAGCAGAACGGATAAGCAAGAGTAGGCTGGATCAGACGCAGCCAGTGTCGCATCCGACCTTTTTCTGCACCAGCGCAAAAAGGCCCAGTCTTCCGACTGGGCCTTCTGCTTAATTTGATGCCTGGCAGTTCCCTACTCTCGCATGGGGAGACCCCACACTACCATCGGCGCTACGGCGTTTCACTTCTGAGTTCGGCATGGGGTCAGGTGGGACCACCGCGCTACGGCCGCCAGGCAAATTCTGTTTTATCAGACCGCTTCTGCGTTCTGATTTAATCTGTATCAGGCTGAAAATCTTTCTCTCATCCGCCAAAACAGCTTCGGCGTTGTAAGGTTAAGCCTCACGGTTCATTAGTACCGGTTAGCTCAACGCATCGCTGCGCTTACACACCCGGCCTATCAACGTCGTCGTCTTCAACGTTCCTTCAGGACTCTCAAGGAGTCAGGGAGAACTCATCTCGGGGCAAGTTTCGTGCTTAGATGCTTTCAGCACTTATCTCTTCCGCATTTAGCTACCGGGCAGTGCCATTGGCATGACAACCCGAACACCAGTGATGCGTCCACTCCGGTCCTCTCGTACTAGGAGCAGCCCCCCTCAGTTCTCCAGCGCCCAC
>PYVH01000159.1 GCA_003030785.1 Marinobacter sp. B9-2
ATGATTTTTAGGAGTTAACAAGATGCGTCGTGTTGTAATTACTGGTATGGGCCGGAAACGGTCTGGAAGATGTTGACCGATTCTGTGTGTCTCGCCGAGTGTCTGGCACCGGGCACGCTGGAGGCGAGACAGGGTGGTCGCGTTCAGCTGGATTTTGGCAACAGTGGCATGCCGATTGACTGTCGGATCACGGATTGCCAGCCGAATCGCCGCCTGGCCTATTCCTGGAGCTCCAACGATACGCCGGAACGTCCGTTGATATGGGAGCTTGAGCCCACCAGCGAGGGAACCCGACTGTCCCTGAGCCTGCTGTTGCCCAACGACGATCTGGTGCCCATTGCCTGCGCTGGCTGGGATGCGCATCTGGAAGTGCTGCTGGCGGCACTTGAGGGAATCAGTATTCATTTTCCGGCCGCTCGATTTCGGGAAGCGAGGGCGAGGTTCGAGGAACTGGTCAGGGAGCAATTAGCCGCCTGACCAGCGGCTCAGCCTTCGCGGCCATCCGGCCTTGGGCTCGCCAGGATTCCGGTGTAGCGGTAAAGGAACACGCCGAAAGCAAACAGCCAGAGCAGTGTGCTGCTGCCAATGCCGGGGTGCCAGGGGATAAATTCAAAGGCGGTAAGTACCCGAATCAGCGCCGCCAGATGGATCGCAAGGAACGCAAGCACCATGCCTTTGGGCAGAACCAGTGGCCTGCCGCTGTGGCCGAGGGCGACTCGGGCAATAACTCCGAGAATGAGGCACGCGACCGCGCCGGTTCCGGCGGCGTGACTCCAGGCGTTGGAAGGCCAGCCTGCGAACAGTGTGCCCGCCAGCAGGAACAGGGACACCGGCACCCACAGTATGGACAGGTGCAGGATCCAGAGCAGTGGTTCCTGGCGAACCAGCCAGCCTTTCCAGCCAGCAAGACGCACCAGCATAAGCACACCAGACAGCAGGGCCAGCACGCCGGTCACGGTTTGCCAGCCGGTGACCAGTGATGCCATCAGCAGAATAAGGCTGAATACAGTTGCCATATCCAGTGCCGGCACCGTTTTCACGGCGGTGCTGTCGAGGCCCCGCTGGCGCAACCAACCGGTGGAAAAGGCGGGCGTTATGCGACCACCGATAATACTGATCAGTGCCATGGCCATGATCAGGGCGCCATAGCTGAAGGCCATATCGAGCCGGGTTACAAAACCAATCTGCATCAGCCAGAGCAGGCCGAGAACCACCATGATCATCAGTTGCCGTTTTTGCCGCGCATGCCAGATTCGCCAGCCGGCATCCACCATCACCAGGGGCAGGAACATCAGATTCACGCCCTGAACCAGCCAGAAGGGCAGGTCAGCACCGGTTGCCAGCAGCAGACGCCCGGCGAGCCAGACACCCCAGAGCAGCACCAATCTGAATCCGTGAGTGCGTTCGGTCTGGGTCCAGACGCAAACTGCGGTCAGCAGGAAACCCGCGATTGCTGCCGACAGGAAGCCGAACAACATCTCATGCTGGTGCCAGAATAATCCGGGCATGGCCAGCGGTAGACTGATCACACCATTGACCTGCATCACCCACAAAGGGATGGCAACCAGTGCCAGCACGGTCATCGACAGGAAAAAAATCCGGAACGGATAGCTGAACAGCTGGCTGATGCTGGCAGTGTCTGTTTTGCTGACTGAGGGAATGGCCTGCATGACGGTCTCCGAATATAGATGTAACTACAATGCAGGTTATAAGTTTGAGACGGGAAAGAACATACCCGGTTGGGGGTATATATGCGTACAATGATGCTATCACTTTGATTCAAAACAGGATGATTTATGAGTGCTTACGTGATTCTCAAGCATCTGCATGTGACCACGGCCTACCTGACCGTGGTGCTGTTTGCCCTGCGCCTGTTGCTGGATGCCGTTGGTAAACCCGATTGGCGAAAAACACCGCTTCGGTGGATTCCCCATGCGAACGACACCGTCCTGCTGGTGGCTGCCATCAGCCTGCTGTTTGTCACGCCGTGGGTACCCCTGGTACATGGCTGGCTGACGGCGAAGATCTTTCTGTTGATTGGCTACATCATTGCCGGTCTGTTTGCGCTCAGAACAAACCTGGGAACACCAACCCGGGTTGTGGCTGCGTTGCTTGCGTTCGTGCAGATCACCGCCATTTTCCATCTGGCCCTGACCAAACCGGTGTTCTAGAGCCAGAGTAACGGAGTTTTATTCCCGGGGTTTCCCGGCAACCTGCTTCGTCAGCTCCGCCAGCTGTACCTGAACGGCCTGGAGCTGGCGGGCAATCTCGTCCCGCTCATCATGGGCCTGTTGGGCCTGCTTGGCGTTCTGCTCCTCGCTCATGACCTCCAGGATCGCCCCGATCATCATGTTCAGGAAAACAAACGCAGTCAGGAAAATGAAGGTGATGTAGAAAACCCAGCTCAGCGGGTACTGCTCCATGGTGGCGTACATTACATCGGTCCAGTCCTCGAAGGTGGCCACCCGGAACAGGGTCAGCATGGCAATGGCCACATCCCCCCAGAGCTCCTCATCCACGCTGGCGAAGAACATTGAGCCCATGGCCGCGTAGATATAGAAAATGATGAACATAAGCAGGGCGATGTAGCCCATGCGAGGGATCGCCTTTAGCAGCGAGTTGATCAGAAACCGGAGTTCCGGGACCACGGATACCAGGCGCAGCACCCGGAATACCCGCAGCAGACGCCCCAGCAAAACCGCCTCGGAGTTGTCCAGAGGAATCAGGCTGCCGATCACCACCAGGGTGTCGAACAGGTTCCAGCCGTCGAACAGAAATCGCTTTTTGTTGGCGCATACACCAAACCGGAACAGGATTTCCACCAGGAAAAACAGGGTGATGGCGTTGTCCATGACGATCAGCGATTTTTCCACCAATGGCGGCAGATCATAGGTTTTGGCGCCAATGGTCAGTGCCGACAGGATGATGATGGTAATGACTGCGCCCTGAAAAACCTTGCTGGACTCAATGCGGCGGAGTTTCTCGAAACCGGAGGCGGGGCTTATTTGGGACGACATGGCAGACTTCGGCTC
>PYVH01000160.1 GCA_003030785.1 Marinobacter sp. B9-2
CGAAAATTGAGGACATTGTTATGTCTGATGCAGCCAACCACACCAACCGGGGCATATTGCACCTCGGAATTGCCGGACTGTTCGGTAAACGGGAAGTCCGGCAGCAGTTTCAGGTAGCTCTTGGTTACTGCGGCCGGCATACCGGCCTGGATCGGCGTGGCAAGTTTGATGGGTATGCCCACTTCCCGGCAGACGGTTTCGGCAATTTCCGGAGCGCGTTCTTTCAGGCCCGCGTGTAGCTGTTCCAGCACCTTGATTCGCTCTTCCAGGGTGCTTTCCGACCAGCTTTCAAACGCTGCGTCGGCTGCGGCAATGGCCTGCTCCATTTCGTCCGCACCGGCGGCGGGCACCCGGGCAATCACGTCACCGGTGCCTGCTTCGTGAACGTCGATCATCTCACCGGCCCAGCTAACCCATTGGCCGTTGATGTAGTTCCTGTTCAGCTCGTTCATGCTTCCCCCTTCATTCAAATACGATAACGCCACGGGCGTTCTTGCCTGCCACCATATCGTCGAAAGCCTGTGCGGCTTCCTCAATGGGGTAGGTTCGGGTAACCAGTTCGTCCAGCTTGAGTTTACCAGCCTTGTAAAGACCCAGGATTCTGGGGAAATCGTGCTGCGGCCTTGCCGAGCCCAGCCAGCTTCCTTTCAGGGTGCGCTAATCCGCTGGCAACGTCAGTGTGGTCAGCGTGGTCTTGTCTTTCGGATCCGCCACACCCACCACCACGGCGGTACCACCACGGCCGAGACTCTTGTAGGCCTGTTCGACCACCGGCCCGGCCCCTACGCATTCGAAGGCGTAGTCAACGCCGCCGGTCAATTTCTTTACGGCTTTGGCTGCGTCTTCCACCTCATTGATATTCACGGTGTGGGTAGCGCCAAATTCTTTCGCCATCGCCAGCTTGGTCGGGTTGCTGTCTACCGCCACGATCATCTCGGCACCAGCGGTGACACAGCCCTGGATGGCATTGAGACCAACGCCACCGATGCCAAACACGACGGCGCGTGAGCCGGGTTCAAGCTTTGCCGTGTTGAACACGGCGCCCACACCAGTCATCACGGCACAGCCCACCAGGGCGGCGTTCTGCATGGGCACGGTTTCATCCACCTTGACGCAATTGTCCACGTGCATGGTGGCGAACTCGGCCATCACGCCACAGGCGCCGAAAACGTTCAGGGGCTCGCCGTCCGCACCCTTGGTTCTGACCGTGCCATCGGGCAGGTTGAACATGGCCTTGCGGGCGTTTTCGCACAGCACCGGGCGGCCACGAACACACTGGCTGCATTTGCCGCACATGGAGATAAACGTGCTCACCACATGGTCGCCTTCCTTGAAGGCAGTGACGCCCTCACCGACTTCGACAACCACGCCGGCGGCTTCATGCCCCAATACAAGGGGAGGCGGATAGGGAATCTTGCCCGTGGTGGCGGACAGATCGCTGTGGCAAACGCCGCAGGCCGCGATCTTGATGGTGATTTCATCCCGCTTGGGGCCTTCCACCGTGATGGTTTCCACCTGAACGGGCTGCCCCCATTCCCGGCAGACGACTGCTTTGGCTTGTCTGTCCATGCTGATCCCCTTTTGGTGAACAAGGGGTCAGAAGAACGCTTTCTTCCGACCCCGATTTCATTCAGGCCGGCTTCACACCACCTCAAACAGGCCGGCAGCACCCTGGCCGCCGCCGATGCACATGGTGATCACCACGTATTTCGCCCCACGCCGCTTGCCTTCGATCAGGGCGTGGCCTGTCTGACGGGCGCCGGTAACACCAAATGGGTGGCCGATGGAAATAGAGCCACCGTTTACGTTCAGCTTCTCCATGGGAATGCCCAGGCGGTCACGGCAGTAAATCACCTGGGAGGCGAAGGCTTCGTTCAGCTCCCACAGATCAATGTCGTCCATGGTCAGACCATTGCGCTCAAGCAGGCGCGGAATCGCATACACCGGGCCGATGCCCATCTCATCCGGCTCACAACCCGCCACAGCGAAGCCACGGAAAATCCCCATGGGTTCAATGTTGTGCTTCTCAGCATAGGTGCTGTTCATCACCGTGCATACTGAGGCTCCGTCCGACAGCTGGCTGGCGTTGCCGGCCGTGATGAACTGCTCAGGACCACGTACCGGCTCCAGACCCGCCAGGCCCTCAAGGGTGGTGTTTGGGCGATTACACTCGTCACCTTTCAGGGTCACCTGCTTTTCACTGACCTCACCGGTTTCCTTGTCCTTGACCAGCATGGTGGCATCGAAAGGCACGATCTCATCGTCAAACTTGCCTGCCTGCTGGGCCGCTGCCGTGCGCTGCTGGGAAATCAGCGAGTATTCATCCTGGGCTTCACGGCTGACGTTGTAGCGCTTGGCGACAATATCCGCCGTCTCAATCATAGAAAGGTACAGCTCGGGCTTGTTCTTCATCAGCCACTCGTTGGTGGCGTGGAAGCTGTTGATCTTCTCGTTCTGCACCAGGGAAATGGACTCGACGCCCCCCGCCACCATGGCCGGTACTTTCTCGGACACCACCCGCTGTGCCGCCAGGGCGATGGACTGCAAACCCGAGCTGCAGAACCGGTTGATGGAGAACCCGGCAGTAGTCACCGGCAGACCGGCCCGAATGGCCGCCAGACGGGCAATATTCCGGCCCTGGGCACCTTCCTGGTAGGCCGCACCCATGATGACATCTTCAACAATAGACGGATCAATGCCCGCGCGCTCAACAGCATGCTTGATGACGTGACCTGCCATATCCACGCTGTGTGTGTTGTTCAAAGAGCCCCGGTAGGATTTCGCAAGACCGGTACGAGCGGTGGAAACGATGACTGCATCAGACATAACAATGTCCTCAATTTTCGAAACATGTAGTTCGGATTAGGCGAGGCCGTAATCCGACATCGAGTTGACCGTTTACCTCTGGTTGTCGGATTACGGCTTCGCCTAATCCGTATATGGTCTCCTCCCCGTTTGCAAGGTCTCAGCACTCAATGTCAGGGACAGGTT
>PYVH01000161.1:0-1705 GCA_003030785.1 Marinobacter sp. B9-2
ACGGTCGGTGGCAAACGTCTCCGAAAACGTCAGCTCCAGCGGGCCCTGGCGAAGGCGCATGCCCTTGTCCAGACCCTGGTCCTTGGTGAGGATCTTGAGAGCCATACCTTCATCCGGCTGAAGACGGATGATGAGCTTGTTGTTGGCCAGATGCTTCTGGTCCGGATCAAAGATGTAGTGCGGCGCCGGCTTGAAGTGAATGATAATCTGCGACAGCTTCTCCGGCAGGCGTTTTCCGGTGCGGATGTAAAACGGAACACCGGACCAGCGCCAGTTGTCGATCTCGGCCTTGAGCGCCACGAAGGTTTCGGTGGCACTGCCCTTGTTCGCCCCCTCTTCTTCGAGGTAACCGGGAACCGGCTTGCCGTTGCTGGTGCCGGCGGTGTACTGGCCACGCACAACATAGCTGTCCATCATGTCCGGCGTAATCTGCTTCAACGCCTTGAGCACTTTTACCTTTTCATCCCGAATGCTGTCTGCGGACAGATCCGAAGGCGGGTCCATGGCAATCAGGCACAGCAGCTGCAACAGATGGTTCTGGATCATGTCGCGAATCTGGCCAGCCTTGTCAAAATAACCCCACCGGCCTTCGATGCCGACACTCTCCGCCACTGTGATTTCTACGTAGGAGATGTGATTCTGATCCCACTGGGAGGCAAACAGGTTGTTGGCAAATCGCAGAGCGATCAGGTTCTGAACGGTTTCCTTGCCCAGGTAATGATCAATCCGGAACAGCTGATTCTCGTTGTAGACCTCGCCCAGCTCGTCGTTGATCACCTTCGACGACTCCAGGTCGTGGCCAATCGGTTTCTCTACCACCACCCGTGTCTTCTCGGTACAGCAACTGGCGGAGCGCAGGTTTCGGGCTATGACGCCATACATGGGCGGCGGAGTTGCCATGTAAACAATAAGCTGATTATTGGCGTCATCGCGCCACTCGTTGAGCACATCGAAAGCGTCGGGCTCGTTAAAATCCAGAATCTGATAATCAACCCGTTTCAGAAAGGACTTGGCCAGTTCAGCATCGAACTCTTCCGGCTTTACATGCTGCTTCAGCTTGTCAAACAACTGCTGGCGCACGGTCTCGGTATCCGCCTCTGTGCGCGCAATGGCAAGCACCCGGCTGCCATCGGCCAGGAGGTTGGCGCGCTCCAGCTGGTACAGCGCCGGAAACAGTTTTCGCTGGGCAAGGTCACCCAACGCTCCGAATAGCATGAGGTCACAACGGGTATTGATCTTGTTGACCATTGGTTCCTTCTCTCTGGTGGGCAGTCCGTCGCAAAAACTCGACGACAGGACTCAATGTAGTAATTTTAAACAAATAATGACATCCAAAAATCGATTTTCCAAGAAAAAACTGCGTTCCGTGATACTTTTACTACCCCAAAACCGGTAAAAAAGCGGTATAATCACCGCGTTTTTAAGACAACGACCGCCCATGATTCAGGGAGTACCATTGATGGCCGCGAACCAGGCGCACCGTGACGACAATCTGCTTGAGGATATCCAGTCCAGGCTGGAGACCCTTAACAAATCCGAGCGGAAAGTGGCCGAGGCCATTCTCCGCGACCCAAGCGCGGCCACCCGTTACAGCATAGCTGCCCTGGCCCGGGCCGCCGACGTCAGCGAGCCAACGGTTAACCGTTTCTGCCGGGGTTGAAGCGGAAAAACTTGTGCTGGGCGTCCATCGCCACAGCAGCAGAGC
>PYVH01000161.1:1715-2239 GCA_003030785.1 Marinobacter sp. B9-2
AACCGTTTCTGCCGGGGTTTCTCGGCCACAGGCTTCCCGGATTTCAAGATCCGCCTCGCCCAGAGCATCGCCACCGGCACCCCCTATATCGGCCAGAATGTGGAGCCCGACGACACCGTTGCCGAATTCGCCGACAAGATCATGCTCAGTACCATTGCCAGCCTGGACAAGGCCCGGCAGGCGCTCGACCCGAAAGCTCTGGCCACTGCGATTGATTATTTGATCCAGGCCAAGCAGATCAACTTCTTTGGCATGGGCGGCTCTGCTGCTGTGGCGATGGACGCCCAGCACAAGTTTTTCCGCTTCAATATCCCGGTCATGTCTTACGACGACGCCCTGATGCAGCGCATGGTTGCGGCCGGCGCCAACGTGGGTGATGTCATCGTGCTCATCTCCTATACAGGCCGCACCCGGGAAACCGTGGATATCGCGCAACTGGCGCGGGCCAATGGTGCCACGGTGATTGGCATCACCAATCCCGACTCCCCCCTGGCAGAAAGCTGCACGGTGGTGCTGGGCGTGAC
>PYVH01000161.1:2249-2987 GCA_003030785.1 Marinobacter sp. B9-2
GGCGTGACCGCGCCGGAGGACACCGAGGTTTATATGCCAATGTCCTCACGCATCATTCACCTGAGCGTTATCGACATCCTGGCAACCGGCGTAACCCTCAAACGCGGCGCGGACTTCCTCGGGCACCTCAAGAAAATCAAGGAAAGCCTCAAGCCCACCCGCTTCCCGCCAAGCTGACATCAAGTATCACGGCAGACTGATAAGGCAGATACGAAAAAGCCCGGGCGAACGCACCGGGCTTTCTGTCCTTATTGGACCCCACAAGGCGCCCCTACTACATTACCAGTTACGGTCTCTCGACTTCCGCCCGGTTCCTCAGGAACTGCTGGTAGGCGGCGTATTCCCGCTGCCCTTCGAGCGATGCCAGGAACTCACGGAGCTGGTTCAGCTCAGTGCTTTCTTCTGCCACCTGGCCGTCGGTGACCTCGTCCAGTGCGATCACAGCGGCTGAATTGGCCGTAACAGCCTTGCCAAAACGAGCGCCGTCCGCAGGACGGGGCAGGGAGAACACCTGCTCCAGAATGGCCGGCCCAACATCCGAGGAATTTCTGGCCAGGCCCTCATAGCTCGACCATTCACCAACGCCCTCAGGGCTCTCGCCAGCCTCAAGATCGGCGATGATTGTCTCAGCCCTTTCAGCAAGAGCTTCCCGTGTCTTGCGCTGCTCAAGTGTGGCACGAATCTGATCGCGAACCTCGTCCAGCGGCAGTTGCTCGGCCGGGTGGTAGTCACGAACCC
>PYVH01000162.1 GCA_003030785.1 Marinobacter sp. B9-2
ATCAGTGTGGCGAAATTCAGTTGCCAGCTACAGGTGCGGATTTATTGGCGCTTACCACCGCACCAGCGGCTCTGCCGGTGTGCCTCTGCATAATCGCCTGCCGTTTTATCGAGCCTATGCCACCGGCCTTCCGAGTCATGTGAAGAGTCTTGTGCTGACCTCTGATCTCCAGGGGCGAGAAGCCGGCAGTCAGAATCGGCTGCTCGGCGTGCCTGTGGCTGAGGCACTTTCGGCATTGTCTCGGGAAGGTGTCATTCCGGCTCCCGACGCGGTGTTTCTTTGCGGCGACCTGTACGACTATCCCGACTGCCACAAAAGGGGCGGTACTGGAACGGTAGATGAGGTGTTCCAGGCGTTTTCTGAGGTCACGCCCGAAGTTGTCGGCGTCCTGGGGAACCACGACCAGATGGATCATCCCGAAGCGCTTCCAGATAACACCACCCTTCTGGATGGCGGGGTGGTTAGGGTTTTGGGCAACCTGAACGTCGGTGGCGTCAGCGGTATCGTGGGCAATCCGAATCGCAATCAACGGCGAACCGAGGACGATTTTCTGGCCGCACTGGAATCGGTAACCGATCAAGCCCCTGAGATCCTTCTGCTCCATCAAGGCCCAACCGACCCGGAACGGGCGAATCGACGGGGTGATCCTGGGGTAGCGCTGTCGCTCGAAACCGGATTTCAAGGGCTCACCGTGTTCGGCCATACTCGGTGGGGCTGGCCCTGGCTGATTTCTCTGGGTGAGGGTCAGGCTTTGAATGTCGATGGGCGGGTCGTGGTGGTTTTGCCGGAGGTTGACGGAGTTTTCGGTTTCAGTGCAAAGGTCAAAATTCCATAGCCGGAAAAAATGTCCTAGAAACCGTGGACACACCATGGACACAATTTGGACACAGACAAATAAAAAGGGCCTACGTTTTCACGTAAGCCCTTGAAAAATATGGCGCGCCCGAGAGGATTCGAACCTCTGACCTCTGACCTCTGCCTCCGGAGGGCACAGATTTAGGTCGGTGTTGAGCGGTATAGTAGGGGCTGATTCGAGCCAGTTCAAGCAGATGCAGTAAGAAGACCTGCTTGTATGGAACCCTTGTCCTGAGCGGTTTTCAACGATTAACGCCATTTCTGGGCACAGAGATGTCCTGAATTGATTGACTGAAATTGGACACTTTGACCGCTGCCTGACATGGGATTTCTTCGATCGTATGGCATTATCTCATGCCTTTGAGTTTGGTCAATGTGTCGGGTTTTGGCTGTCTCGTTAAGGACAGAAGAGACTCAAAAGAATTGTAGCATGCTACATATTTTTGAGTTTTTTGAAGCGGATAGGGGGCACCATTTTCGTCTCAAGTTCCACGCCTCTGCAGACAATGTTGAAACGCCGGGACCGTCCTCACGCAAGGTTCAAGAGCGTTGCTGTGTAGCTGGGAATTGTTTGCTGGGTGAGATTTAGCAAATGTCTCAGACGGCAATTCACCAAAAAGTTGTCTGTAGTCTGAGGAGAACTGGCTTAGATGGTAAAAGCCGTTGAATGAGGCAGCTTCAGAAACGGAGCTTGTTGAAGGCTGGCACAGCATTCTTTTCGCCCTGTTTAATCTGCTTATCCTCAGGAAGGTCATGGGGCTAATGCCAAGAATCGTCTCAAAGCTATATTGCAAAGTCCGCCGGCTAGCGCACCCCACTTCGCATAGAGTTGTCATGGTGACAGGGGCAATACTCTCCGTTGCCATGTAATCCTTGATTCGCTCTACCACGGCTTTTCTGTGCTGATAACTTGGAGCCACCTTCTTATTGGGGATCTCCTCCGCTAACAACTCCAGCAACCCCATGATCAACAAGTCATGGTGAAGGTCTGAGTCGATTTTGTTTATTGTTGGCTGAAGGATTCGCCGCAATAAGTATCGGAAGTTCTGTAAAGTTCTTAGTGAAAGGCGTAACCGAGGGTAGTTCTTGGCATCTAGCAACTTAAGATCAATATCCTCTGATGCCTCGTGGGACTGAAGCTTGGCTTTGCTAACAACAATGCTTAGCATGTCGAAGCTTTCTGGAGTGACGAGCTCGAATTCTGTGCTCCCAGGCCTACAGAGAACATCACTGGATTCGACGCTCTGGCCATTGATGCGCGTTTCGTTGCGCTTACTTGGAAACCCGAACCAAAATGAGTCTGGCCAAACCTTACAGCGCTGACGTAAGGAGCGGCCAGTATGTTCATTGAATAACTGAAGCCCACCAAAATTCAGCTCGTCGATACGTCCGCAAAAACGCCCCGCCCCTATTTGGTCGTACTCCTGTTCCCAGTCTGTAAGGTTGCCTGCCTGATCATTGGCATCATTTGCGATGACTGTGCACCTATGTGGTGCATGTTGTTCTTGTCGGTGCACTGCGACCTCGGTGTCGGCATGCACTTTGAGTATGGGCGTGACGCAGTTTTCGTGCACATAAGGCTTTAAGGCTGTTTTCATAGCACTTTTGTGCCCCTTAATGTTTGCCAAATTTCGATAACGCCCTCTTGGCGTAGCTCGCTACATTGAAATCCACAGCAAATTACGTTCCGTGTCGGACGGGGCGTGAATCTTGTTTTCAGTGAAAAAAGCGAGAGGAAGTTTATGTCCCATAGGTATGTCTACCAGTTAGGCACCAGAACCTGGTCGTTTCAGGGATTACGGGATGTCATGGCCAAAGCATCGCCTGCGAGATCCGGCGATCGACTCGCCGGCGTGGCAGCTTCCAGCGCGGAAGAGAGAGTTGTGGCCCAGATGTGTCTGGCCGAGGCAATAAATCGTTGTCGATATGAAAATTAAAATTAAGGAGTTTCAGGTGAGCAAAATCTTCAAATCAATAAGCGCTCCGCTGGCGATAGCTTTAGTAGCAACACCGGCGTTGGCCGCGGAGCCGCTCGGGCGTGCGTCACCAACCGTAGAAGACCTGAAGGTTGAAATAAATCAACTGACGGCTGAAGTGGAAGAGC
>PYVH01000017.1 GCA_003030785.1 Marinobacter sp. B9-2
TACTGCGCGACGAATCACTGTTTTAAACATTGTTTTTGTTCTCCCGAATTGTGCAGGGGCATGAGTATGTTTTTTTGTTTCATCGTCCGTGACTACGACAGTCCCTATTCTTCGCTCCCGGTAAAATTCGATACCATTGACGAATATCAAACGAAGTTATTGTATCATAACTCTCGTGTCAACCGATTTCAGGGAGTGCAGCCACAGCTCTTTCAGTAAAGCCGACACTGCCGCAACGCGCCAGTACGGCTAACACAAAGACAAACCTTTACCTGACACGTAAGAACCGCATAATACGTGCAACGTGTTTCATTGATTCTTATTTGCGAACTCAGGCCATGACTGCAAAAAGCCAGCTAGAACTGCTCGTCAAGAACTTCCAGAAAAAGCGACCCCTTCGGGCCGGCTCACTCATCATCACCATCTATGGCGATGCCATCGTTCCCCGCGGCGGCAATGTCTGGCTGGGAAGCCTGATGAAGCTGGTAGAGCCCATGGGTATCAGCCAGCGACTGGTTCGCACCTCGGTGTATCGTCTGGTTCAGGAATCCTGGTTGCAGACCGAAAAGGTGGGCCGTTGCAGTTATTACAGCCTCACCGGCCCGGGCCTGCGGCGGTTCGAGCAGGCTTTTCAGCACGTCTACAACCTGGACACCGAAGAATGGAGTGGAAGCTGGTGCCTGGTATACCTGAACCAGCTGACGCCGGAACTCAGGCAAAAAGTCCGGGAGGAGCTCAAGTGGCTCAGTTTTGGCAGCATGGCACCCGGGCTTATGGAACACCCACGCTTCACTCGCAACGAACTGATTCCAATGCTTCAGGAATGGGGTGCCCTGGAAGACACTATCGTGATGCAGACCATGCCCATGGAGCAGAAGAGTCCAAGAGCCCTGAGACTGCAGGTTCGCGAAAGCTGGAACCTGGATGAGCTGGGCGGGCGCTATCGTCGCTTCCTGAGCCAGTTCCGCCCCTTGTGGCGTGAACTGCAGACCGAGGACACACTCAACCCCGAGGAGTGCCTGATTCTCCGGGTCCTGCTGATCCACGAATACCGGAAAATTCTTCTGCGAGACCCTCTGCTGCCTGATGAGCTGTTACCCGGTGACTGGGAAGGCCGAAGCGCCAAGCAGCTGTGTCGGAATCTGTATCGACAGATCTACGCACGGGCTGAGCAGTGGCTGGACGAAACTCTGGAGAACGCCTCTGGCCCCCTTCCAGGTCCCGGCGAGAAGTTTTACAAGCGGTTCGGTGGATTGCGGGATACTGCCATCCAGACAAATTCCACGACAGAACCAGAGGTTCTGTAGGCGCCCGCTCAGTCAGTTGACGACCCGGAAGAGGATGCCAGTTGTTCCCGGGTCTTAAGACGCCCCTCCCGGCGAATCTCAGCATTGTCGTACCGGCGCTGTTGCTCGTCCGTTTCCGGTATCACTTCCGGTACATCCACCGGCCGGTCATTCTCGTCCAGCGCAACAAACGTGAAAAAGGCCGATAGAATGTGCCGCGTGTCGCCCGTGTAACTGTTCTCGGCCTCTACCCGCGCACCTATTTCCATGGACGATCCCCAGCTCCGGTTCAGCGACAGGCTGAATAGCAGCGTATCGTTACCCTTCGCCGGCGCCCTGAAATGAATTGAGTCCACGGCAGCCGTCACACAAACATGGGCGGAGTGGCGCTCCGCAACCACCAGAGCCAGCCGGTCGCACTTCGCCATGATCATGCCGCCGAACACTGTGTTGTGGGAATTCATGTCGTTCGGGAACACCTTGTACACGTGTTTCTCAATCGCCGATGCGGATACCGGCTTTGAAGGCTTTCCTGGCATGACTTCCTTTCCTCTTCGACTGAATTTCGATCGGGGACGCAATTCAACTGGCAGCGGCAGCTTCACCCTGACGCTGCTGTGCCCGCCTTGCGAGATGAAGCATAACCACACCCAACGCCATCACGACCAGCGTCAGCCAGAGGCCGTTGGTGTAGTTGCCTTCCACATCGGCGAGATAACCAACCACCGCGGGCGCTATCATCTGTGCAATACCATAGCTGAAAGTCAACCGGCTCATGGGCCGGGAAGGGTTCTCGGGGAAAACCCGCCCTACCATTGCCAGCATCATGCTGACGATGCCGATAAAGCTGGCGCCATAAATCACGGAGCTGAGCATCACGCTGGCGAAGCTGGTGTTCACGATCAGCATCAGGATGCTGACGGAGTTCAGGGTATAGGCCAGATAGAGCGCCAGCCACTGCCCCCATCGGCGGGAGAACACATCCCACAACCAGCAGGCAGGAGTAGCAGCAAGGCCTGCAATCAGCCAGACCAGCCAGCCCTGGCCCTGAAGCTCGGGCATGGATTCAGCAATCGCCACCAGAAAGGTGGCCGTGACCACATAGCCCACGCCGGCGCAGAAATACGCCAGCTGCAGGATCCGTATGAAGCGGCTTCGCTCATCACCGGCCCTGGTCGCACCTGTTTTCGGCAAGGCACAGGCCCGATAGTCCGGCATCCAACGCCAGGCGGGCAACAGAAGCCCCAGGGCCACCAGCCCGTAGATCACCCATTGCTGATCCCAGGTGAACGGATCCTTGATCAGCTCAGCCACCACTGCGGTGAGCACAATCCCGAGCCCGATACCGGAAAAGAACACGCCAAGCTCGGATTTCTGGTTGTTCTTGATCAACCAACTCATGAGAAGACCGGCACCCAGCAACATACCCGCTGAAGTGCTCAGACCTGAGATAAAACGCAGAATGGACCACACCCACACATTGGTGGTGTACCCCATGAGAACCGTTGAAACCACGGCAACCACCAGCCCGAGCTGGTAAAGCCTTACCTTGAGACCGAGATCGCTGATGCGGGTAATGAGGACCGCGCCAGTCAGGTAACCGGCGTAGTTCACGGTTGCCAGCATGCCGACAACGGATTTGCTCAGCCCCAGTGCCGCGACCATTTCCGGGATCATCGGCGTGTAGGAAAACCGGGCAATACCCACCATGACCACAACAGCAATCACGCTGGCGACCAGCACTTTTATTGTTTCTATTGGCTTCACAGGGTTTCCTTACTTCGGAACAACTTCAGCTCAGGCGCGGCCCAGGAACTTTCGCTCCTCCACGTTAATGCGAATGCGATCTCCGGTGGAGATGTGCTCGGGAACCTGTACCACCAGCCCCGTGGCGAAGCGGGCTGGCTTGGTTCTGGCCGTCGCCGAGCCGCCTTTGACAGACGGATCCGTCTCTTCAATTACAAGCTCAACGGTGGGGGGGAGTGCGAGTGCAACCGGCGAATCCTTCAGCAGGATGACCATCACGCCCTGGGTATCTTCAGAGATAAACAACAGCTCGTCAGCAATCGCGTCGCGGTTCAGGCTGTACTGGGTGAAATCCTCGGTATCCATGAATACATACTCATCGCCATCCGCGTAGGAAAAGGTGGCTTCCCGGCGGGTAAGGTCGGCCAGGTTGAGCATGTCCGAATCCTTGAAGGTCTCGTCAAGCTTCTGGCCGGTTACCACGTCATACATCCGCATACGGTACAGGCTTCCCCCGGCACGCCCCTGGGGCACCGAACGCTCGATGTCCTTCACAAAATAGACGCGGCCATCGTATTCAACCGCTGAGTTCTTTTTAATTTCACTGGCTCTTGGCATGGTCTTTCAATCCGACTGATTAGGTAGGAACAAAACTTTCTGACCGCTGATATACCATGAACGCGGTCGAGTTGCGATAAGCTGTTTTGGCAGTACCCCTTCCCCTGGCTTATGATCCGCCTATCCCCAACGCATTTGGTGGCCCGATGAATATTCGAACTCTGGAAACCTTTATCTGGATTGCCAGGCTTGGCAGCTTCCGGGCCGCCGCCAACCGGGTCTATGCCTCGCAACCCTCGGTGTCTGCCCGCATCGCCGGCCTGGAGGACCAGTTAGGTGTGGAGCTTTTCGACCGCTCGGCCCGGAAGATAACCCTCACGGCCAAGGGCCGTGAGTTCCTGATTTACGCCGAAAAAATGCTCGCCCTGCACGGGGAAATGATGCAGGCCGTAGCCAAGGCCTCGTCCATCCAGGGCACCATTCGTCTGGCGGTTTCTGAAACCATTGCCCACACCTGGCTGCCACAGCTGATCGAACGGGTCAGTGAGGCCTATCCTGCCATCAACCTGGAGCTTGACGTCGACATCTCCGTCAATCTTGCAGAGAAACTGGCCAATCATGAAATTGATATCGCCTTCCTGATGGGCGGCGTCAACCAGCCCGGCATCATCAACCGGGATCTGTGCCGTTATTCTCTGATCTGGGTCGCAAGCCCCAGGCTGGACATCCCCGGGGACCGCATGTCGCTGGAGGAGTTATCCACCTGGCCGATCATCACCTATCCACGGAAAAGCGAGCCATACCTTGCCATTCGGTCGCTGGTCGACCCGATGAACCACTCCACGCGGATCCACTCCAGCTCATCGCTTTCTACCATCATCCGCATGACCGTCGATGGTCTGGGCGTGAGTGCCCTGCCCCGGGAGATTCTCGAACAGGAACTTCACTCCGGCAGCCTCCGTCAGTTCGAGATCGATGCCGAGGTACCCGACCTTTCCTTTTGCGCCGCCTATCGGGCCGGCCCGGGGGGCAATGTGGTACACGCCATTGCCGAACTGGCACTGGCCACGGCGGAAAACCGGTCGGCAATGGGTGAAAACGGACCCGCAAAGACCGTTGAGACAGACTGATCAGCTTTTTCGATCACAACTGATCCCAACTTTCGAATTGTATTAATCGTAACCTGTGCCTTAAATGTATAAATCATCCTTTTTTGAGGCGGCACCATGGCAGCGATCCATTCCCTGAACGCACAATCCACTCCCGAAGCCGTACGCCAGGCAGCCCGGAGCGGTGTGCTGTCCGGCCCCACGGCCGGACTGGCCAGCGGCTACGTGCAGGTGAACCTGGTGATCCTGCCGGAAGCCGAAGCCGCAGGCTTTCTGAGATTCTGCCAGGCCAACCCGAAACCCTGCCCCCTGCTAGCAGTCAGCGAGCCCGGCGCCCGAATCTGTGACGCCATGGCCACGGACCTGGACATTGCCCGGGATGTGCCCGCCTATCGCATCTACCGGAATGGCGTGGCCAGCGAAACCGTTACCGATGTCGCCGACGAATGGCGGGATGACCTGGTGACCTTTGCCCTCGGCTGCTCCTTTACGTTCGAGCATGCCCTGATGCAGTCCGGCCTGAACATCCGGCATATCGAACAGGGCCGGAACGTGCCCATGTACCAGACCTCTGTTCCGCTGACGCCCGCCGGCGGTTTCAAGGGCAACCTGGTAGTTTCCATGCGGCCGTTCCTGGCCGCCGACGTTATTCGTGCCGTCCAGATCACCACCCGCTACCCCCAGGTTCACGGATCCCCGGTTCACCTCGGTAATCCGGCCCTGATAGGTATTTCCGACCTGGACTCACCAGATTACGGCGATGCCGTTTCAGTGGGCGAGAATGAAATTCCAGTATTCTGGGCCTGCGGAGTAACCCCCCAGCAGGTACTCATTGATTCTGGTGTGGCATTCGCAATCACCCACAGCCCCGGGCACATGCTGGTCACGGATATTCCGGACAGCAGCCTGGCCCTGTTCTAACCCGAACCAACCCCGAAGAAGAGCATGAGGAAACTGCTATGACTACAAGAAAAACCCTCGGTACCGCCTCACTGATGAGCCTGGCTATGGCCGGTTCCCCGGTACTCGCGCAGGAGCTGGACAACACCAGCATCAACTATGTGGGAAGCTGGAGCAGCTTGTCCCTGTACCAGAATTTCGAGCGTCCATTCTGGGAGCAGCATGTTCCTGAAGCCTCAGACGGCCAGATCAGCACCGAGGTGACCACCTTTGACCAGATGGGCCTTGGCGGCGGTGAAGTGTACCGACTGATGGAGCGAGACGTAGTCGAGGTAGCGTCGACGGTGGCGGATTATGCCGTTGCAGATGCCCCGGAGTTGGAAGGCCTGGATATGCCGATGATCGCGCCCGACGTGGAAACCGCCCGGAAAGTCGCCGAAGCGTATCGCCCGGTACTGGCCGAAGCGTTCAAGCAACGTTACAAAGGGGCTCAGTTACTCGCAGTTGTGCCTTACCCGTCACAGATGGTTTTCTGTAACGCCGAGATTGATGGCCTGCCGGACCTGAAAGGCAAGAAAGTACGGGCCAGCGGCCGCACCACCGCCGAGTTCCTGCAGGCCCTGGGAGCCGAAGGCATCACCCTTAACTTCAGCGAAGTTCCCGGCGCCCTTCAGCGCGGCGTCATTGACTGTGCCGTCACCGGCTCACTCTCTGGCTACAGTTCTGGCTGGCACGAAGTATCAACCCACCTGTACCCGCTGCCCGTGGGCGGCTGGGATCACGTGGTAACCGCCATGAACGGCAAGAAGTGGAACTCGCTATCTGAGGAAACCCAGCAGTGGCTGACCGCTGAAATCAAGGAAAACTACGAAGATCCGGTCTGGGCTTCGGCGGTTGAGGAAACCCGCGAAGGCATTGCCTGCCTGACCGGCAACGGCGAATGCTCCCGTGGCGAAGCTGGCGACATGGTACTGGTGGAAGCCACCGACAACGACTTCACCGAGGCCTCCCGTCACCTGGAAGAGACCCTGCTTCCGAACTGGGCACAACGGGTCGATCAGCAGTGGGTGGACCGCTGGAATGAGACCATCGGTGCCGCCACCGGCCTGAAAGCCACCAAGTAACACTCCGTCAAACCGACCTGGCACCCGGGCTGCATCTTCAGCCCGGGTGCTCTGGAGACCAACATGCTAGACCAGGTGAATTCCTTACTCGACCGGGTGCTGGTCGGCGTCCAGACCGGCTCGCTCTGGCTGGCCCGCGCCGGCGGTGTCCTGATCCTGCTCACGGTGGTGCTGGTGACCATTGAGGTGGTGTCCCGGCAGGTCATTGGGCGCTCGCCGGTCCATGCCACAGAACTGACCGGCTACATTATGGCGATCAGTGCCAGTTGGTCCTTCGCCTACACTCTGGTGTGCAAGGCTCATATTCGTATCGATGCCCTGTACCTGAATTTCCCCATGAAAGTCCGTGGTGTTCTGGACCTGGTGGCACTGCTGGCCTTGGCCATGTTCGCAATCCTCGTGGTCGACGCCGTTTACGCAGTTATCAGCGCCTCCTACAGCGGCGGCTCCACCGCCAATACCCCGCTGGGCACTCCGCTATGGATGCCCCAGGCCCTGTGGATGGTCGGGCTGGTCTGGTTCGGCTTTGCGGTATCCGTGATGTCCCTGAAAGTACTGTTCGCCCTGATCAGCGGTCACTCCGACCGGGTTCAGGCACTGGCCGGTAGCCCGACCATGGACGAACAGATCAAAGAAGAAAACAAGGAAGCACGCTCATGATTATTACCGCGCTGCTGATTCTGATGGCTCTGCTGCTGCTGAGCGTGCCGGTTGCCGCCACGCTCATGGCACTTGCGTTGCTTCTTGCGGCACTTTTTTCGCCTTTTCCCCTGATCAATGCCCTGGGGGATGTGCTCTGGTCAGCCTCCGACAAGTACCTGCTGATCGCCATTCCCCTGTTCATCCTGCTGGGCGAAATCCTGGTGCGTACCGGCATTGCCCGCGGCACCTACCGCGCCCTGGAGAGCTGGCTGTCCTGGCTGCCGGGCGGGCTGCTACACGCGAACGTGGGCACTGCCACCCTGTTTTCCGCCACCTCCGGTTCCAGCGTGGCGACTGCCGCCACCATCGGCACCGTCGCCCTTCCCCAGGGCAGGGACATGGGCTATGACCCGAAACTGTTTACCGGCTCCATCGCCGCAGGTGGAACACTGGGCATAATGATCCCGCCGTCGATCAACCTGATTGTCTATGGCTTCCTGACCGAGACTTCCATTCCACAGCTGTTTGCCGCCGGCCTGATACCCGGCCTGCTGCTGGCGCTCATGTTCATTGTTGGCACCGCCCTGATCTGCATCTGGAAACCGAGCCTGGGTGGGCCCAGCGTTTCCCATAGCTGGGGAGAACGGATTTCCGGTCTCAGGCATCTGGTGCCTGTACTTGCCCTGTTTGGCATTGTAGTAGGCTCAATCTACACCGGTCTGGCAACACCCACCGAAGCCGCATCGCTGGGCGTTCTCGGCGCAATCGCCATTGCCGCTTTCATGAGAAAGCTGTCTGTCAGCGTCATCGTTGAAGCTCTGGATGGCACCATGAAGACCACCGGCATGATCATCCTGATCATCATTGCCTCCTACTTCCTGAACTTTGTACTTGCCTCCGCAGGCATCACCCGTGAGTTGACCAGCTTCCTGGAAGGTGCCGGCATGGGGCCCTACTCGACCCTGATGCTCGCAATCTTGCTCTACATCATCCTCGGGTTCTTTATCGAAACCCTGTCGCTGATGGTGATCACCATTCCCATTGTTGCCCCCATCATTATCGGCATGGGCTTCGATCCGGTGTGGCTCGGCATCCTGATCATCCTACTCATTGAGATGGCGCTGATCACCCCGCCCGTGGGACTCAACCTCTACGTGGTGCAGGGCGTTCGCGAAGGCGGCCCGTTCAGCGATGTGATGAAGGGCGCCATGCCCTATGTCGGCATCATGTTCCTGATGGCGATTGTGCTGGTGCTGTTCCCGGAACTGGCGACCTTCCTGCCCGAGCTGATGAATTAACCGGCCATGAAACCTCAAACGGAGTAACCTGATGACAACCTTTCACCTTGCAGACACCCGGGAGAATATCACCATTGAGATCCGCCAGCTGGTGATCGCTGGCTGGGCGGGCCGGGTGCAGGCAGCCATCGATGAACACATTGAAGAACTCAAGGAAATTGGCGTAACACCGCCCTCTGAAACCCCGCTGTTCTACCGTGTGGCGGCAAACCAGCTGACTACGGCGCCGGAGATCCAGGTGCTGGGCGGGCAGACCAGTGGCGAAGTTGAAGTTGTTCTGATCGGAAGCGACCAGGGCACGCTTGTCAGTATTGGCTCCGATCACACCGACCGTGAGGCCGAGGCCTGGTCGGTGGCCCATTCCAAGCAGGTCTGTGCCAAGCCCGTCGGCGTGCAGGCCTGGCGTCTGAACCAGGTCATCAACCATTGGGATGAACTCCAGATGGCATCCTACGCAACCATCGACGGAGAGGAAGTGCTGTACCAGGAAGGCCCGGTAACCGGGCTGCTGCACCCCACCGAATTGTTGAAGCGTTTCGGCCTTGAAAAGCCGGAGCTGGCGCCGGGCCAGGCCATGCTCTGTGGCACGCTTCCGGTTATTGGCGAGTTGCGCCCGGCCGATGCCTTCCGCGTGGTGCTGAAAGACCCGGTAACCGGCCAAGAACTCCAGCACCGGTATGCCATCCAGACCCTGCCGGTGATCGCATGAACCAGGTGACCCCGCTCGCAACCCTGCTGGACGATCTGGGCAGCGGCAAACAACGGGCGACCGAATTGCTGGAAAGCTGCTTCACCCAGATTGATCTCAGAGACAATGCCAGTGCCCAGGTTTACACCCGACGCTTCGACCAGTCGGCGAGGGCCGAGGCTGAGGCGGCCGACCATCTTCGCACGGCCGGACTGTCGGGAGGACAGCTTGCCGGGTTGCCCATTGCCCTGAAGGTTCTGTTCGATGTGGCAGGAGAGGTCACCCACGCCGGCTCCCGGGGCTGGCAGGATCCGGCAACCGGGGATGCCCTGATTGTTTCGCGATTACGGCGCGAGGGCGCGGTGATCACCGGGCACACCAATATGACCGAGTTCGCCTACTCAGGGCTCGGCCTGAACCCCCACTATGGCACGCCAGAGAATCCCCTGGCGCCGGGACGTATTCCGGGCGGTTCCTCCTCTGGTGCGGCCGTGGCCGTGGCACTGGGCATGGCCGCCGGCGCCATCGGTACCGACACCGGCGGCTCGGTGCGGATACCAGCGGCGTTCTGCGGGCTCACCGGTTTCAAACCCAGCCAGTCACGGGTACCTCGCGATGGCACCTTCCCGCTGTCGGACAGCCTGGACTCCATCGGCCCCATCGCCCCTACGGTTGACTGCTGCGCCCGCCTGGATGCGGTATTGACCGGCCGCTCGTTCCGGCCAATCAGGCCCGTTTCGCTGAAAGGGCTCCGCTTCGTTGTGCCAACGGACTATATGCTGGACGACCTGGACAACACCGTTGCAACCGCCTTCACCCGTAGCCTGGACACCCTGCGCAACGCCGGTGCAACCATCATCGAGGCACCCGCGCCGGTGCTGGCAGCAATCCCGGAGCTGATGGAGGGTGGCGGCTTCACCGCCGCCGAGAGCTACTTCGTGCACCGGCACTCGCTGGAAAAACACGGTGAGCTTTACGATCCCCGCGTCAGCAGCCGGATCCAGCGCGGTGCCTCGATCAGCGCCGCCGATTATCTGGAACTCTGCCGGCGGCGGCAGGCCAGAAAACAGCAGGCCGACCAGTGGCTGCAGGATTACGATGGCCTGCTGGCCCCGACAGTACCTGTGGTGCCACCGACATTCGAGGAACTGTTAGCCGATGAAGACTACGCCCGTCTGAATCTGCTGATACTGCGCACCCCGACCGTGGCAAACATGCTGGACCTGTGCGCCATCAGCCTGCCGAACCACAGGGCGGAAGAGCTGCCCAGCGGGCTGATGCTGGTCGGCCGTAACGGCACGGACGATGCCCTGTTGCGCCTGGCACAGGCCATCGAACGCGCTCTGTAACCGCCATGCTGACCGTCCTCCTCACCAAGCTCATTGCCACCGCCGTTGTCGTGATCGGCGTTTCCGTGGCCGTTGGAAAACTGGGGCCGAGGCTGGGTGGCATCATGGCAGGGACCCCCATTATTCTCGGCCCCGGGTACTACTTCATGCTTCAGGACTGGCCCGCCGGGTTTGTTGAAGAGGCAGCCCTCGCCACCCTGCATGCGTTGATTGCAACCCTGCTATTCAGCATCACGTTTGTGCTGACTGCCGGACGGCTGGGGGCAGTTGGCAGCCTTGTCCTGGCGACCCTGTGCTGGATTCCCACGGCCTGGCTCTTCTCATTCATGCCGGGCGGCCTTGTTGTCGCGGTTCTGGTCTATGGCCTGGTCCTGCTGGGAGCGGAGGTGATCAAGCGCGCCCTGGCCCTGGACCAGAGCAGGGCTGCAGCTGCCACCGGCTGGTTCGATCTGATCCTGCGCGGGTTGCTGGCCGGCGTGCTGGTTGCAGTGGCCACAACGGTGGCGGCCAGGTCCGGCCCGCTGCTATCGGGAATGCTGGTGGGCTTTCCCGTGGGCCTGTTCACAATCGGCTGGGCACTGTATGACCGCTATGGCGCCAATGTCGCCCGGGCAACCGTGGCAGCGGCACAGCAGGGCATGCTGAGCCTGGTGGCCTTTGCGGTGGTCACCGCCGTTCTGGTGGGCCACGTCCATCCCATGGTCACCTTTTTGCTTTCCCTGCTGGCCTCAATCGGGGTCAGCGCGACCCTGTTCATGGTCAGCCAGTGGCGCTTCCGTCGCGCCTATGGCCACCTGCTGGGCGCTTCTTCCAACAATAACCGGACACTCGAGCCATGACTGACACCACCCGTGATTCAAATTCGCCGATTACCGATTCCCGCTCTGGCGGCGAGAATGCCCGCCGGATTCTGAGACGCGACCCGAACCCGCACATGTTCCGGCCGATTCAGTTCCGCTCGGTGACGGCCCGAAACCGGATCATGCTCTCGCCCATGTGTCAGTATTCCGGCCAGGACGGCCTCTCCAATGACTGGCACTACGTGCACCTTGGCGCAAGGGCTGCCGGCGGCGCCGGCTGGGTCTTTACCGAAGCCGTGCATATCGAACCGCGGGGCAGGATCACGCCCCATTGCCTGGGCCTGTGGAACAATGAACAGCGCGACCGCCTGGCCCGGATAGCCAGTTTTGTGTCAGAGCAGGGGGCGGTGCCCGGCATTCAGCTCGGCCATGCCGGCAGAAAGGCGTCGGTGGGTCGGCCCTGGGAGGGCTCACACCCGCTGCGGGCAGACACCGGGGGGTGGGAAGATCTGGTTTCCGCATCGGCCCTGCCCTACGCCAGCCAGTGGCAAGTTCCCCAGGCTATGTCAAAGGACCAGATAGGTGAGTCACTCGAAGCGCTGCGGACCGCTACACGGCGGGCGCGGGAAGCCGGGTTTCGGGCCCTGGAACTGCATGGTGCCCATGGTTATCTCATTCACCAGTTCCTGTCACCACTGAGCAACCAGCGCACCGATGAGTATGGTGGCTCGTTCGAGAACCGGATCCGCTTCCTACAGGAATCCATACAGGTGGTACGGCAGGAGTGGCCGGACGATCTGCCCCTGTTCCTGCGCCTGTCCTGCACCGACTGGGTAGAGGGTGGTTGGAGCCTGGACGACACCGTTCGCCTGGCCACCTTGCTGCGGTTCCAGGGCGATGTGGACCTGATAGACTGCTCCTCAGGCGGCAACGATCTGCGCCAGCAGATTCCGATCCACCCCGGCTACCAGATACCCCTGGCACAGGCTGTTCGTAGCCGTGCCGAGATTGCCACCGGTGCCGTCGGGCTGATTCACAGCCCGGATCTTGCCGAATCGGTTATTGCCAATGGCCAGGCAGACCTGGTGATCCTGGGCAGGGCCCTGCTGGCAGACCCTGCCTGGCCTTTGCGGGCAGCCGCTGCCCTGAAAGCGGAAAACGTTGAATGGCCGAGACAGTATGAGCGGTCAAACATTTTCTGAGCCAACACAAACGCCTTCATCGAGAGGCAATGAGGTAACTATGGCAACCTTGAAGCTGAACGCCGACATGGGCGAGAGCTTCGGCCCCTGGGTCATGGGGCTGGATCATGAAGTCATGCCCCATGTCGACCTGGCCAACATCGCCTGCGGGTTTCACGCTTCCGATCCGGACGTGATGCGTAAAACCGTTCGCCTCGCGAAAACCCATGGTGTCGGCATCGGAGCCCATCCGGCCTACCCGGACCTGGTCGGCTTTGGCCGGCGCTCGATGGCGTGTTCGGCCGATGAGATCGAGAATCTGGTCCTGTATCAGTTGGGTGCACTCGAGAGCATCTGCCGGGCGGAGGGGACCCACCTTGTCTATGTCAAACCTCACGGCGCCCTGTACAACGATATGGCCCGGGACGCCGAGCGCTTTGCGGCCGTTGCCCGTGCGATTCGGTCCTTCAATGCGGCCTTGCCCCTGATGACCCTCGCCATGCGAGACACCGCCCATCTCCGCGCCCAGGCCGAGGAGCATGGCATTACCCTGTGGTTTGAAGCGTTTGCCGACCGGGCCTATGACCCTGAAGGCCGGCTGGTGCCCCGCTCCCAACCCGGCGCTGTGCACCACGACCCTGAAACCATCATTGAACAGGCCCGGCGGATTGCCACAGGGCAGCCCCTGACCGCCAGCGATGGCAGCCAACTGGTCCTGGAGGCCGATACCCTGTGCGTTCACGGCGACAATGAAGAGTCCATCGCCGCCGTCAGACGCATCCGGGAGATGTTGACCACCCTGGAGAAGGCCTCGTGACCCATACGGCCTTGCCGAGACTGGAGTCCGCCGGCATTGACAGCTGGATGGTGCGCCTGTTCGAGACCATCGAGGAAAACAACCTGTTGTGGCTGTCTGCCCTGACCCACGATTGCGAGGTGGCTTTTGGCGAGGCGCTGGTGGATCTGGTGCCCTCCTACACCACGCTGATGGTGACCTTTGATCCGCTGCGGATCAGTTCCTGGGAGGCCCGGAAGAGATTGGCGGATGTGCTGGCCAACCTTGTTCCGGACGACGCCGGCGGCGAAGGTGAGCTGCACGAAATTGCCACCTGGTATGACACCTCGGTGGGCCCTGACCTTGAGCGCGTGGCCAGGCTCTCGGTCATGTCCGTCGAAGGCGTGATCAAAACCCACAGCTTCCAGGAATACCGGGTGTTTGCCCTGGGGTTCTCCCCCGGCTTTGCCTTCATGGGGCTTCTGGATGAGAGCCTCACCTGCCCCCGGCTGAACACACCCAGACAGAAAGTGCCCTCCGGCAGTGTTGCTATCGCCGGCCAGCAGACCGCCGCCTATCCTGCGGTGACTCCCGGTGGCTGGAACCTGATCGGTCGCACGGCTGCCCGCCTGTTCGATCGAAACCGGGAGGGATTCAGCCTGCTGAAGGTCGGTGACAGGGTGCGCTTTGTCTCCGTTGATCGGCAGACTTTTGAAAGCGAAGGCGGTGATCCTGCCCCGGTGGAGCCGGCCAACGAGGAGAAAAGCCCATGAACCCGGCCAACACCTACGGATTTCGGGTAAACCGGGCCGGCCCACTGGCATTGCTGCAGGATGCCGGGCGGTTCGGTGTGCGGCATCTGGGCGTTACCCAAGGTGGGCCCGCCGACCTGCATGCCTGGGCCTGGGCCAACCAGCTGGCCGGTAACAGATGGGGCAGTCCGGTGCTGGAGGTTACCTTTGGTGGCCTGGAATTACAGGCCGAATGTGATCTGACCGTTGCTGTGACCGGTGGGGACCTCTCGGCCAAACACGATACCCTGCCGCTACCCATGTGGCGCAGGACCCGGATTGGCAAGGGTGAGCGGATTATATTCGGCGCACCGGCCAGGGGCCTGCGTGCCTATCTTGCGGTGGCCGGCGGGTTTTCGGCGGAACCGGTGCTGGGCAGCGTCGCCTGTGTCGCCCGGGAAAAGCTGGGCGGCTTTGACGGCCAGGGCCATCGCCTGGCGGAAGGCGACCGTTTGTCAGTCTCAGTGCCTGACTGCGCCTATTCGGAGGCAGTTGAAGCCCCGGAGTGCGAGCAACCGGATTACTCCGGGCCTGCCATTCTCGATCTGTTGCCGGGCGCCCAGATTGCCGACTTTACGGGGCGCAGCCTGTATGACGCCTTCAACTGCGAATGGCGGGTTGATGATCGCGCTGACCGGATGGGCGTTCGCCTGATCGGCCCGGCACTGCATTGCCGAATCGGGTCCATGATTTCCGAGGGCATCTCACTCGGCGCGGTGCAGGTTCCGCCAGATGGCCAACCCATCGCCCTCCTCAACGACCGGCAAACCATTGGCGGCTACCCCAGGCTGGGAAACCTTACCCCGCTTGCCGCCAGCAGGCTGGCCCAGTGCTTGCCGGGGCAGAGTGTACGCCTCAGGCCAACCGGCGCGGAGCGGGCGCTCCGGAAATACCGGGCCTTTATCGATCAGTTTCTGGCTTAACCCACCAGAGAACGAACATCCGAAAGGAAGCGGTCTACCTGTTCATTGGTCGTTGCCCAGGAACACATCAGGCGGGCACTGCCACCTATAAAGTTATAAAAGCGCCAGCCTTTGGCCCGCAGTGCCGCCTGCAAAGGCTCCGGCATCTCCACGAAAACACCGTTCACCTGTCTGGGGTAGCGTAGCTGGATACCTGGAAGACCTTCCAGCCCCACGGCAAGACGCTGGGCACAGGCATTGGCATGGCGGGCATTCTCCAACCACACATCGCCTTCGAGAAGCCCGCACCAGGGTGCCGAGATATAACGCATCTTGGAGGCCAGCTGGCCGGCCTGCTTACACCGCCACTCGAAGTCCTCCGCCAGAGACCTGTTGAAGAACACCACCGCCTCACCAAGCGCCAGGCCATTCTTGGTACCGGAAAAGCACAGAACATCGACACCGGCCTTCCAGGTAATATCCGACGGATGTACATCCAGCGCAGCCACCGCATTTGCGAAGCGGGCGCCATCCATATGGATATTGAGCTTATGGTGATCGGCGACCGCCCGAATGACCCTGAGCTCCTCGGGTGTATAGACCGTCCCGACCTCTGTGGCCTGGGTCAGGCTGAGCGCCTTGGGCTTGGGGTAGTGAATATCGGTCCGCTTGGTCACCAGGTGCTCGATGCTCTCCGGTGTCAGCTTGCCGTTTGCACCCTGCCCCAGAAGCAGCTTGGCACCGTTGGAGGCGTACTCCGGGCCGCCGCATTCATCGGTTTCAATATGGGCCAGCTCGTGGCAGATCACGCTGTGAAACGACTGACCGATCGAGGCCAGGGCCAGAGAATTGGCGGCAGTGCCATTGAACACGAAGTAAACGTCACAGTCGGTATCGAACAGCGTCCTCAGGCCATCCGCCGCCTTTTGCGTCCAGCTGTCCTCGCCGTAGGCTGGTTCATCCATCCGGTTGGCCGCCTCCATGGCTTTCCAGGCCTGCGGGCACACACCGCTGTAGTTGTCGCTGGCAAATTGCTCGGACTGGGACACAACGCGCTCCTGAATTCTGAAAGGAAAGCCTTTAACGTTATAGGAACCACCCATCATTGCCAACTTGCGTTCCATCCCAATTCGGGTGAGGCCGGGGGAATGACAAAGCCCGATACTTTATACTCTTGCCCCTGAAAGCCAGCAGACCAAGGACTCTCCCGCCATGGGGCGCTTCAATATCGCCAGTATTCCCGGCCGGATTATCACCGCCATTATCGCAGTCGCCTGCCTGGCAGGCAGCTACTATGCGATGACGACCGGGCTCAGCCAGCTCACCGAAGCACGGCAACTGGAACGCCTACCAGAAATGCCCGTCGGCGCTTTGACCACAGGCCCCTATGTGATCGCAGGCAAGGTCACGGATCAGTTGGGAACTCTCGAAACGCCCTATTCCAACACCGAGGCGGTCTACTATCGCTACAAACTCGAGGAGGAATATCGCGACTCCGACGGTGATCTGCGTATCCGCACCCTGGATTCCGGCGCCCGCGGCGGCGACTTCCAGCTCAGGGACCAGACCGGCTCAGTCATTGTAGCTCCGGGCAGCGATCTGGAAGAGGTCGAATGGAATCTGGAGCGAACCTATCGCAATCAGTCCGGCCGCAGAATTTACTCGGAGTGGGCGCTCATTCCCGGACACACGGCGCGGGTAATCGGCCAGTACAGCAGCGAAATCGGGGCAGTTACCTTTTATGGCCTCGAAGACTTCAGCCTTCCGGCCATGGTTTCCCGGAACACGCTGACCGTGGACAGTGGCGACCGGTTCTTCGAGGCAGCCATCCGCATTTCCATCGCAACTGGCTTTCTGGCTCTGGGTATCGCGCTGTCCCTTCCGTTGATCAAAGTTCACCGGTTCTGGGTCTATGTTCTGGTAATGGCCATTGCGGTGTCCGGTACGCTCTCGGTGCTTGGCATCAACAAGCTCCGTCAGGAATGGTCTGCCATCGCCGATTTGTATGAGGGCCGATACCAGCACGCCTGGACCAGCCGCCGACTCGCCGCAGCCAGCATTATTGCTGCCCTGTTGCTCTTGTGGTTGTCGATCCGGACCATCAAGTTCAAGCGCCTGATCGAAGCGGTACCTACCAGCAGCACCCGGGGACTCAGTTTTGGCGTCTCGGAGCTCAAGGCAATTGTGGATGTCGATGAAGACCATCCCCCGCTCAGGGATCCACTAAAAAACGAGAAATGCGTGGCCTTCGACTACAAGGTTGAAGAAAAGCGGGGTTCCGGAAAAAACGAAAAATGGCGGGTTATTGAGCATCGGGAAGAACTAGCGCCTTTCTGGCTGGAGGACAGCGAGGGAAAGGTTCTCGTCCAGCCAGACGGTGCGAAGATCGAATACCCGCAGTACCATTCGGAGCGCCGGGGCGACAGGCGTTACACCGTCCGCTTTCTCGAAACCTTCGTGAACGTCTACTGCCTGGGTTTTGCCGGCCTGGATCGGGGCAAGGGGCTTTGCGGGCATCGGCCAATATCGACACCATTCTCCAGCAACGCCATGAGCTGTGGCCCAACCTGGAGAAAATCGTAAAGGCGTCTCTGGCCCACGAAAAACAGCTGCTGAAAGCCATTGCCCAGCTACGCAGTGCGGACCCTGTCGAGATGAGTTCGAAGGGCCAGGCCGACAAGCTTATCCAGTTTGAACAGAACGTAACCAATGCCCTCCAGGCCCGGATCGAGGGATATCCGGACCTGAAGAACAATGAGGACATTCAGAAGTTCATGTCGATCATGGCAGAGACGGAAAACTACCTTTCGCTCTTGCGAAACAGCTACACCGAGAGCGCCATGATCTACAACACCCGGATCCAGTCTTTCCCTGACGTGATCCTGGCAAAACTGTTCCGTTTCCGCGAAGCACCGCAGTTCAGTTCAAAAACGTGAACTAGCCGTTCAGGCCAAGGTGCTCGGCATCCTGCTCGATGCAACGATCCAGCAGCGCCAGATAGTCCGCTTTGGCCTTCAGCTTGGTTTCACGATGGGCGCGCATGTTCAGGGTTTTGAAATGCTGCGCCAGCTCGGTGGCCCGCTCAACCAGCTTGTCCTGGGCAACCACCTCATCCAGGAACCCCGCCTCTACTGCCCCTTCCGGGTTGTATATCTCAGCGTTCACGACCGAACGGTAAAAGTGGGCGGGCGCCAGTCGATGGCGGGCAATTTCAATCCCGGCGTGGTGCATGGTCATGCCGATTGCCACTTCGTTAAGGCCAAGCTTGAAGGGCCCTTCAATACCAATGCGGTGATCCACTGACAGCAGAATGAATGCGCCCTTGGCAATGGCATGGCCGCTACAGGCACCAATGATTGGCAACGGGAATGCGGCCAGACGCCGGGTAAAGCTGGACCCCGTTTTTACCAGCGCTGCTGCTTCTTTCGGCCCCTTCTGCATTTCTTTCAGGTCATATCCGGCAGAGAACACGCCTGGCTGCCCGGTCAGGATCACAACGGCCTTGTCCTGCTCGGCCCGATCCAGCGCCGCGTTGAGCCCCTCGAACACTTCCTGGCTCAGGGCATTGGCCTTGCCATTGCTGATGGCAATCGTCGCAACACCGTCTTTCAAGTCATAACTTACCAGCTCAGTCACCTGTTCTACCTCTCTACCGGAATTAAAGTGAGCGTTTGTTTACTTCGCTGGACATGATTGTGGGTTAGGCGGGCCAGAGATTCAATATCCACTGGTCATGTCGCCCAAACCTGGTCGAAATTTGAGATCACCATCGCTTATCTACCAAAACACTGCCTTCAGCATCTTTCTGGACAAGTGTTTGCGTTCTTTTAAAGCCTTTGATGGCTGTGTGATCGGAGTGCACAACTGAACCTACGACTTCTCCTGCCTTGTTGATGACGGAGTATGTGTCGATTTCTGTTTCACCCAAAGGTCCTTTAGTTCTGCTGCCCTCGAGTTTCAGTTCTTCACCCGGATTAAGTCTTACTCTATCTCTCATGGACGGGTATTTCCTTTACAACGCCCGGCTCACGCGCCGGTTTGTAGCCGCGGAGGCGGCGGAAAATCGGTCGCTGTGCAGCCGATTGTTATGTTCTCCTTGAGATGCTAGATTGTGTATAAAAGTCGAAAAGCATACACATAGGTGCATCATGAGAACTAACATAGTCATTGACGACCAGTTAATGGCCGAAGCCCTCAAAGCCTCCGGTTACGAAACCAAAAAAGAGGCCGTCGAGCAAGGCCTTAGACTTCTAGTCCAGCTTAGCAAGCAGCAGGAAATTCGAAAGTTACGTGGCAAGATCAAGTGGGAAGGCGATTTGGGCGAAATGCGAGCTGCCCGATGATCCTGGTAGACACCAGCGTCTGGATCGACTATTTCAATGGGGTCGACAACCCGCAAACTGATCTGCTGGATGCCTCGATAGTTCAAGGTTCGGTTGCTATTGGAGACCTCATATTTTTGGAAATCCTCCAAGGCATCCGCAACGACAAACAATATCGCCAAACCAAGCAAAGCCTGCTCACTCTGGATCAGTATGAAATGTTTGGCAAAGAAATGGCAATTAAGTGCGCCGACAACTATCGGGCACTACGAAAAAAAGGCATCACGATCAGAAAAACTGCCGACGTGATCATCGCGACATTCTGTATAGAGAAAGAGTTGCCCCTGCTGTTTTTGGATCGCGACTTCATCCCCTTTGTTGATCACCTTGGACTTGAGCCTGCTCTGAGAGAAACATAACAGCAATTAGGCAGCGCGCTTTATCATTGCAGAAATTTGACTGTGTCACTATTACTGACTTTGAAACATCAATAACGCTGCACTTAAATCGATAAAACAGGAGCTTAGCCGAGCATGGTCATCTCTGCCACGTAATCATTCAGCATCTGCAATTTGCTCCGCCAATCATACTGGATGAAATGGCTGTGATTTGCTTGTAGGCTCTGGCGTAAATCCCTCACTCGAACGTTCGCTTTTGTTTACGACTGGAGAAACCTGATCGAAACCCCAGGGTGATCCTCGACTGGAGCTGACAGCGTCTGCGGCATCCAGGAACCAAGGAGTCTAGTTACGCATTTAGACATGATGTTTTGACCTGCCCACCCTCAACGTTCGTGGGTTATCGTTGGGGAGTGGGTAAACAACCCTTAGACAGAGCCACATTGAGGAGGGCAGGTCATGACAGAGTTTAACGCTGAATCCGTTTCATTTCACACCGCCGCTTCTGCTGTCGAGCCGGCGGCTTCTGAGGCTTATGCCGCTTATGTAGGCCTGGATGTGCACAAAGAGACCATCGCGATTGCTATCGCTGAGCCTGGGCGGCAGGAGCCTGTCTGCGAGGGCGAGATTGCTAATACCCCCAAGCGCATGGAGCGCAAGATCCAACGACTCAGTGGACGTTATGGCGGCGGCCTGTTGCAGTTTGTCTATGAGGCCGGTCCCTGTGGTTACGGCCTGTATCGTCAATTGCTCGCCAGCGGCCATGATGCTCAGGTGGTGGCGCCCTCGCGTATTCCGAAGGCGCCCGGGGAGCGAATCAAGACCGATCGGCGCGATGCTCTGAAGCTGGCGCGCCTGGCTCGCAGCAGCAGGGGGCCAAAGTCGGATGACAAAGCCCCGCCCTCGAAATCGGCTCTTACGGTAAAGCCGGCAAAGGGAGGAAAGCGCAGTTGAGTTGGGATAGAATTGGACATGGGCGAACCTTGTTTAGCTTCTTCCGAAGCGTTATTGGCGTAACTCCCATTATATCAATGGGTTGAGCAAGGTTCGCCTTTTTTTATGAATTTTTCGGGTTAGCTCCACCTCGCAATCAATTCTTGGACAGATTGGCCATTGGGGGCTCCATCAGGCATCTGTCTCCAGACCTGGACTGTAGCTTTCATGTCGTCACGAAGTCTCTTGAGCTCCGTTAGCTCCTGTTCCAGTCTGCAAAGGCGGTCTGTGAATAGCTCCCTCAGGTCGCTGCCTGCCAAGCCACCCTCCGTCCCATGACTTAGCATGACTTTGACTTCACGCAGGTTGAATCCCAGCTTGTTTGCCACACGAACAAACCGTAAACGCCGCAGGTCATCCGAACTATACACATAGTACCCGTTCCGGGGGTCTTTTCGTGGCCGGAGCAGTCCTTCACGGTTATAGAACCGAACGGTGTCCGGCGAGACCTTCGCCAAGTTTGCAATTTCATTGACTTTCATCGTGCCCACATCGCTCGCATGAAACAGATCCCGATATATCAGAGGAGAAAACGCCAGCATGACCACTCTGAAACTCTCTCAATTTGTTATTGCATAAATGAAGTCGACCTTTATCCGCCCGTCGCCACCTTTACGTTATTGATCGGTTGGCTTTTCGACCAAGCGACTAACCCAAGGCCTCCAAGGATCATCGGCAAGGTCAACAACTGCCCCATGGTCACCCAGCCGAGGGCAATGAACCCCAGTTGCGGGTCGGGGAGGCGAACAAACTCGACCGCAAAACGGAAAATTCCGTAGAGCAACAGGAACAGGCCGGACGTTGCGCCCATCCGACGAGGGTGGCGTGAGAACCACCACAGCACCACAAACAGCACAACACCTTCCAGGGCAAACTCGTACAATGACGACGGGTGACGTGGCGCCGACCCCATATTCGGGAACACCATGGCCCAGGGCACGTCGCTGACCCTCCCCGGGAGCTCGTGGTTGATAAAGTTGCCAAGGCGACCCGCCCCCAGGCCAATTGGCACCAGTGGCGCTATAAAATCCGTGAGTTGGAAAAACCGCAGGTTCTGCTTGCGGGCGAAGACCAAGGCTGCAATCAGGACGCCGGTCAAGCCGCCGTGAAAACTCATGCCCCCTTCCCAGACCTTGAACAGCCAAAGCGGATTGTCTGCCAGCTTGTCAAAACCGTAGAAGAGCGCATAACCGACGCGGCCACCGAGAATGACGCCCATCGCGCAGTAGAAAATCAATGTTTCAACAGCGTCTGCGTTCAACCCGAGTCGATGAGCCCGACGACGCCCCAGCCACCAGGCCGCGAGAAAACCGACAAGGTACATCAGGCCGTACCAATGGATTTTCAGTGGGCCCAGTGCAATGGCTACCGGGTCGATTTGAGGATACTGAAGCATAAGCTTCCCTGATTTCGTGTGTGAACGTGCGTTAGGGTTTCAATCAGTAACACGTTCCGCTCCATTGGCTGTCTCCTCCAATCGTTGCCTGGCAACAGCGATACCGCTGCGCATGGCCTGTGCGGACTCGTTATCGCCGAAGCCCGCCAATGCCCGGCGCCAGTAATTGATCGCCTGTTCATAGCGGCCGTCGTCAAAGGCCTCGACCCCCAGTATGCCCAGCGCCGTTGGCTCACGTGGATCCTTGTCGAGTATTTCGTCGATCAGCGCATGCACTTCATCGGTCAGGCTGCGCCCGGCCACAAAGAATTTTATCTGAGCCAGTTGGGCCAGAAGATCTACTCTGCGGCCTTCCAGTTCGATCAGTCGTTCCAGGGCGTCAATCGCCTGACCCGGTTGACCGATCTTCTGGTAAAGCGGAAACAGCAAGGACCAGACCTTGGGATTATCCGGCTGAGTCCCGGCTTCCTCTTCGAGCCGACCAACCAGGGTTTTCATTGAGGCACCGGGCGTGTTGAGCACGTCCTGCTGGGCGGCATGCAGCGCCAGATCGCCATCGGCACCCAGCCATCGATAGCCGATCATGCTGGCAGCCATGACTGCCGTTATCACCAGTGGAATCATCAAACGTCCTGACAGGGGGCGCCTGAGAGGCATTCGGCGATGGGCCTCGGTGTCCTCCAGCAGATTGCGGTCCAGCTCGTGGCGGCCTTCTTCAAAACGGGCGACGTCAATCTCGCCGCGATCGCGGGCGCTTTTCAGGGCTGAAAGCCGGCGTTCATAGACGGCCAGGTTTTGCGCCTCAGCGTGATCATCGGCCTCAAACCGCTGCTGCCAGTCATGGATCGCCCTTGCTCTTCGCAACGGTAGACTCAGGAACCACAGCGCTATAAGCAACAGTGTGCCGATACTTAACCAGAGCATAGTCATTCCGACCTCTCACGATGACGATGAATCAAAGAGGACAGGCGGGTACGCTCCTCCTCGGAGAGCGGCCGCACTCGCCGGTGCCTGCGTGCCCGGACAAAGGCAATCACAACCAGGGCGCCCCCTGCTACCAGCGCTGCCGGCAATGCCCAAAGCAGCCACGTGCGCCCGTCAAGGCGCGGATTGTAAAGAACGAACTCGCCAAAACGATTAGCCATGAAATCAAGAATTTCCTTATCCGCACGCCCCTCATGAAGCATCAGCGCTACCCGCTCCCGCATGTCCGCCGCCACCGGCGAATCGGAGCTGTCGATGGCTTGAGCATCACATTTAGGGCACCGCAATGACGCCGTAAGGTCGCGATAACGCTCCGCCATCACCGGATCCTCGAAATGACGCGCATCAATTGCCGTATCCGCCATCGACTGGAACGAGGCCATCAAAAGCACGATGACCACACAGCAACGGATCTTCAGGGTTAGCGCCATTTCTCTACCTCCATCATGACTTCATCCACCTGGGCGGGCGTTATGTACCCAACGTGCTTGTATCGAACGATACCGTCTGCGTCGACCAGGAAGGTTTCGGGCACGCCATACACGCCAATTTCAAAACCCAGGTCACCGGCAGGATCGAAGATGTTGACCTCGAAAGGTTTTCCGAACTCTTCGAGAAACTGTCGCCCCAGGTCACGGGCGTCTTTATAGTTGATGCCCACCATCTGAATGCCGCGCTCGGAGAGCGCCAGTAGCTGGGGCATTTCCTCCTTGCAGGTCGGGCACCAGGATGCCCAGACATTGACCAGAGATATCTGCCCGCGAAGCAGGGATTCATCCACCTCGGTATCAGGGTCCTCCAGCGTCGGGAGCGTGAACGCGGGAAACGCCTGGCCTATCAGGGCTGACTCGCGAGCACTGGGATCCAGCGAAAGCCCCCGGTACAAAAAGAAGGCCAGGCCAAGGAACACCACAAACGGAAGCAGCAGCAACAGGCGACGCATCATGCGCGAACCTCGCGTGCCGGCCTCATCGATTCGCGGTCAGCTGCGGCTGCACGGCGGCGACGGTAGCGACGGTCTGCCACGGCCAGCACGCCCCCGGAGGCCATCAGCAGCGCACCCAGCCAAAGCCAGCGTACAAATGGCTTGACCTGTAGGCGCATTGCCCAGCTGCCGTCGTCCAGTTCCTCCCCCATGGCCACGTAAAGGTCCCGCAACAGGCCGGGGTCGAGTGCGACATCGGTCATCGGCTGCCCTCGGGCAATGTACAGGCGCTTCTCCGGGTACAGGGTGGTGACAATCCGGCCTTCACGGGCAACCTCGATGGTCGCCGTATCGGCGAGGAAGTTGGGCCCCCGACGCTCGCCCAGTTCGGTCAGCGTAAAATCGTACCCGCCCAGATTCACCTGCTCACCGATATCAAGCCGCACATTACGCTCCATGGCGTAGTTCGACACCATCACCACGCCCACGATGGTGACGGCCAGGCCCACGTGGCCGACCACCATGCCCCAGTATGAAGGGGTCAACTTACGCAATCCGGACAGCGCAGAGGACGCATTGCGGACTTTATCAAACAGGTCGCGCACCAACGCCAGTACTACCCACAGGGCCGCCACCATCCCCAGCGCCACGGCGACATTCCACTGGCCGTTGTAAAGAAACGGTATCGATATCGCAATCGCCAGTGCGGCCAAGCCCGCCCCCAGTAGTCGCCGGAACAGCTCCCGACCGGGCATCTGCTTCCAGCGTGAGACCGGCCCCAGCCCCATAAAGGCACACAGCATGACGGTCAGTGGCACGAACAGGCTATTAAAGTAAGGCGCGCCGATACTGACCTTGCCCAGCCCGAGTGCATCCAGGATCAAGGGGTACAGGGTGCCCATCAGGACCGTGATCGTCATGATGACCAGCAAAATATTGTTGATCAGCAACAGAGCATCCCGGGAAAGCCAGCTAAAGCCCGCATTGGCGCTCATTCGCGGCGCCCGTAGCGCAAAGATCAAAAGCGAGACGCCGACCGTTATTCCCAGCAACGCCAGAATGAAGAGCCCCCGAGATGGATCATTGGCAAAGGCATGAACCGAGGTCAGTACCCCTGAGCGCACCAGGAAGGTGCCCAGTAACGAGAGTGAGAACGTGAAAATCGCCAGCAGTGCCGTCCAGCTCTTGAACGTGCCGCGTTTTTCCGTGACCGCCAGTGAATGTATCAGCGCTGTCCCGCTCAGCCAGGGCAGGAGCGATGCATTTTCCACCGGATCCCAGAACCACCAGCCGCCCCAACCCAGCTCATAGTAGGCCCACCAGCTACCCAGAGCGATGCCGAGGGTCAGAAAGGCCCAGGCAATGTTGGTCCACGGCCGAACCCAGCGCGTCCAGGCCGCATCGAGACGCCCTTCGATCAGCGCAGCGATGGCAAAAGCAAAGACCACTGAAAAACCCACATAGCCCATGTAAAGCATCGGCGGATGGATGATCAGGCCAACATCCTGCAACAACGGATTCAGATCGGCACCGTCGGCTGGCATGCCCGGCAACAGGCGATCAAAGGGACTGGACGTAACGACGATGAAAAGCAGGAACCCTGCGCTGACGACACCCAGAACTCCCAGAACCCGTGCCAGCATATCCCGTGGCAACTGGCGGGAAAACAGACTGACGGCAAAGCCCCAGCCACTGAGAATCAGACTCCATAACAGCACCGAGCCTTCATGAGAGCCCCAGACGGCGGTGAACTTGTAGTACCAGGGCAGCATCGAGTTGGAATTACGGGCCACATAATCCACGCTGAAATCATCCAGAAGAAAACTGGCGGTCAGGCTGGCATAAGAAACCAGTAGAAAAACAAATTGCCCCCATGCCATGGGCTCTGCAAATGCCATCCACAACGGGCGCCGGGTGGCGGCTCCCAGCAAGGGCACGGTCGCCTGAAGCAGCGACAGGCAAAGTGCAATCAATAACGCGAAGAGACCAACTTCAGGGATTGTCAGGGTAAGCATTTCGGGGCCGTGTTCGGTTGCGGGTTCGGCGATGACCGAACCTATCGGTGAAGGTTTCTCAGGTATTGCTTCGTCAGCCAGCCACAAGGCCAGCTGACGAATTCTCTATTACTTCCGACCAGGTTGGCGGGTAACGCGCAGATACGGTGTCTGCTCATCCCATCCGTCGGGGAAGCGCTCTTTGGCCTCTTCGTTGGAGAGCGACGGAACGATGATCACATCCTCGCCATTCTTCCAGTCCACCGGCGTGGCCACTTTGTGGTTGTCGGTCAGTTGGAGCGAATCAATGACGCGCAGGATCTCGTCCAGATTGCGCCCGGTGCTGGGCGGATACGTCAGCATCAGACGGATTTTTTTCGCGGAATCGATAATGAATACCGTTCGAACAGTCACCTTGGGATCGGCTTTTGGATGGATCATTCCGTACTGGTCGGCAACCACCTGATCCTTGTCTGCCAACAGGGGAAAATTGAGCCCCTTGCCCTGGGTTTTCTCGATATCCTTCGCCCAGTCTTTATGGGAGTCGAGCGGGTCGACAGATACCCCGATCAGCTTCACACCGCGACTGGCGAACTCGTCCTTACGCTTCGCGAAGGCACCGAGCTCTGTGGTACAGACGGGGGTGTAGTCGGCGGGGTGTGAAAACAGTACGGCCCAGTCGTCTCCCAGCCACTCATGAAACTGAATGTTTCCCTCGGTGGATGCGACGGTGAAATCGGGAGCGGTTTCTCCAAGTTGCAATGTCATCGTTTCATTCTCCTTTGCTTTGGCTGTCGTTCTCGGTTCGTCAGTACAGACGATATCTTTAAAGTCAACTTTAAGGTCAAGGCGTTTGTCAGATGTTTTTTAGCCTGATCCATCGAGCTCGACGTTCGTGCCCGATTTTTCGGGTATGAAACTGACATAGAGGAAAAGCACGGTGCCCAGCACAATGGCGATATCGGCAAGGTTAAAGGCTGGCCAGTGCCAGGATTGCCAATAGACATCAAAGGAATCCACAACATAGCCACGAAATATCCGGTCAATCAGGTTGCCCACGGCACCGCCAAGAATAAGGCTGTACGCGATGGCTTCTCCCCTGCGGCGGCACTGAAGAATCAGCCTGATCAGTACAAATGAGACAACTACCGCGACTGTGATAAGAAAGTATCGCTGCCAACCTCCGCCATCGGCAAACAGGCTGAATGCGGCGCCGGTGTTCCAGACATGAACCCAGTTAAAGAACGGGGTCACCGGAATCGATTCGCCATACGCCATTGACTGCTGGACCAGCCATTTTACAACCTGATCAGACGCCGCAATCAGGCCCGAAATAGCCAGCAGGCCATACGGCAAGTGTTTTTTGGCAACGATGGACATTGTTTAACCCTTAAGCGCGAGGATGCGCCTGGCCCCGTTGAGTACGATAACCCCCGCAATGCTGCCGATGATCAGGTCCGGGTAGTTGGAGCCAGTCCACGCGACCAGGGCGCCAGCGGTAATGACCCCCAGATTGATCACCACATCGTTGGCTGAGAATATCCAGCTCGCCTTCATGTGGGCACCGCCCTCCCGATGTTTGGATATCAGCAGCAGACAGGTGGTATTGGCGATCAATGCGATGAACGCAATCCCCATCATTACCAGCGACTCCGGCTCACTGCCGAAGACAAAGCGCCTCACCACCTCTGCGAGTACGCCCACAGCCAGAATCAGTTGGAGTACGCCCGCGAGATGCGCCGCACGCACCTGCATTTTCACGCTGTGCCCAACCGCATACAGGGCGAGCCCATACACGGCCGCGTCGGCAAAATTGTCCAGGGATTCTGCAATCAAACCGGTGGAGTGCGCGATCAGGCCGGCCGTCATTTCCACCACAAACAGGACAGCATTGATACCGAGCAACCAACGCAGGGTGCCCGACTCCTGCTCGGCCGAGATAGCCGTACCCCCGAGCGCCTTGATTGATTCAGGGTCGGCAGCGGCCGTTTCCTGAAGCGAAGCTCCCAGCCCGAGGGTCGCCAGCTTCGCGGTGATAGGCTCAGCCTCGCCATCGTGCACAACCTTCAACCGCCGATCAGACAGGTCGAAGGACAGCCCGCGAATGTCTTCAAAACCATTCAGGGCCAGTCGAATCATCCGTTCCTCCGAAGGACAATCCATCTTCGGTACGGTATACACACTGATCCAGTTGCCGGACGCTTCAGAGGCCTCCGACCCGGTATTACCCTCGGCGGGTGTTGCGTCGCAGCCACAGGCGTCTTCACAGGATTTACTCATGATACGGCTCCACTTGAGTATTGTCGGATTATGATTTAAAACCATATAGTCACTATAAGGTCAATAGAACAGATACCATCTGTTGAGGAGAAACCCGATGCGCATTGGTCAGTTGGCACGGTCCGTAGGAGTCGATACTCAAACTGTCCGCTTCTATGAACGGGAGGGCTTGTTACCACCGCCGGATCGGCAGGACAACGGTTACCGTGTTTACACCGAACGGCATGTTGAGCGGCTGGCCTTTATCAGGCGCTGCAGAATACTCGAGCTGTCACTCGCTGAAATCCACGAGTTACAGAGGTATCAGACCGCCCCCCATCAGCCTTGCAGGGCCATCAACACCTTGCTTGATGATCACATCACTCATGTGCGGTCTCGGATAACCGATCTGCAGGTACTGGAGAAACAACTTGTGTCGCTGCGAGCAAGTTGTAACGATGATCGGGAAATTGAGGCCTGCGGGGTTCTCGACGGGCTCAGCGAAGGAAACATGCAGCAGTAGCTTGAAGCATTACGCACCTGCCTTTTCAGTTGCGTAAATCCAGTCAGTCCGGAACCCCTTCAATGGTGCGGGTCATCAAATCCACCATGGCCGGGCTGTCCCATTCCGCGGCACCGACCAGACGGCCAATTTCGCGACCGTCGTGATCAATCAGCAGCGTTGTAGGAACACCTTCTATGCCCAGTGTTGAGGTCGCCAGTGTCGACGGATCAATATACTGGCGAAGATGTTGGATGCCTGTTTTCCGGTAGAATTTCTCAACAACACTGATGCCTGCGTGGTCAACGGACAGCGCGACCACTTCAAATTGCTCGCCGCCCAGTTGAGCCTGAAGTGAGTCCAGCGTCGGCATTTCCTCACGGCAAGGCAGGCACCAGGTCGCCCAGATATTGAGCAATATCGCCTTACCCTTAAAGTCAGCCAGTGTCAGCGGCCTGCCGTCTTCGTCCTCAAAAGCCAGCTCGGGCAGAGTGCGAGAGGACTCCCAGATCAGGAACCCCTGGGGCCCCACGGACTTCGGAACTTTCCCTGCAGCCATAACTGGAGCGGCTATGGAAATAGCAAGCGCGAAAAAGACTACGGCGATTCCCCGGGCGGCGGATATGCGCTGGTGACTCATTAGACATTTCTCCTGATTACAGTGGTCGGTTTGCTGCCGGCATGGTGCCCCACGCGTTACTCGCTCTGTAGCAACGCTTCAATGCGCCCGTGCAGCCGGCCCCAGAACCCATCACCGGCTGCCGCGTTGGGGCCTTTGGCAATGGCCGTAAGGTAGGTCACCAGATGCTCAGGCTTGAATTTTAATCCATGGAACCGGGCCCGCATCTGACCTTCCGGGTCAATCACGTGGGTTACCACGCCATGGACCTGTACACCCTCACCCGTATCCCTGAACTGAACGCCGTAGGCCTTGGCGAGCTCCGACGTCAACCCGGGCGATTCGCCTTCGCCCCGGTACAGAAAGTGCCAATTATCGGGGTTCAGGTCGAAATTGTCGCCATACGCGCGCATGTTGTCCCGGGTACCGGCAATATCCTCGCGATCAGTGGCAATGGTGATGAACACCACCTCTTCACTCAGCCCTTCTTCTTCAACCCCGGTTTGCAACTGCCGTATCAGGTTCATATGAAAAGGGCAGGCCTCGGTACAGCGCGTGTAGAGAAAATTGAGCACAACGGTTTTGCCGTTTAAGTCGGCAAGGGAAAGGGTATTGCCATCAACGCCTGTAAGATCAAATGGAGGGGCCGGCTGATCCACGAACTGGGCATATCGCTCTTTCTCGTTCAATGAGGCCTCCACATCTTCCATGGAGTGAGCCATGGCATTGCTGCTGACCAGGGCAATCACGGCAATCAGGAATACTCTGAATAAGCTGTTCACAGTCATTCTCCATTTGAGTTGTTTTCCGAAGGGAGCCCCGGGTTATTGTGGCTTGGTATCGTCCAGATTCAGCGCAACGGGCAGGTCAGCTGGTGCCAGGCAAACGCCCTCGTCACTGCAGGCTTGCACCCGTACTGTCATGTCAAGCTTGCCTGCCTCTTTCAGCGCGGTGGTCTGTTTTTCATCTGGCAGCAGCCGGATGCTCGCACCGTCGTCGTACACCTCCAGGGCGGTGTCACCCAGCACAATGTCACTGACCCGGCCGCGCGGGTACTCCGTCGGAATATCGAGCGACTGGCCGCCAGCCGAAGACTTGGCGACGGTGGGGATCAGAAACTCCATGGAGGCTGGATTCGCATTCACGTGCCAGCCCGGTTCAATGTCCAGTGTCAGAACAATTTCACCGGTCTCCCCTATCAGGGCTTTGCCGCCTTCCGCAAGATTGAGGCGGACCTTATCGGAAGAATCTGCCAACCCCGTGCGGGCAACTGGTGCCTGGGGGTCGGAACTGGCTTGTTCAGGCTGGGCTGAGCCAGGGGCCTTTCCGGAATTGGTACCGATCAACATGAACGCCGCGATCGCGATCAGAAAAACCGCTACGCCGGTCAGCAATACTTTGGGTCGGGTTGTCATGGTTCATCTCCAGTATCTAGGGTTGTGAATTCTCGGTGCGGTTGATCGCCTCGACCAGGCTGTCGGTATCAAAGAGCCCAGTGAAACGGGCGACAACGGCGCCGTCACCGGCAAAAACCGCTGCAAAGGGCAAGGCCTGCCCACCCGTCGCGGTTAACAATGCGTCTTTTTCGGGATCGCTTGCTGTCACGTCCACCTGAATCGGCACCATGCCGGCCCGCTCCACGGCTTCGGCCACAGCGGGCTCTTTATACACGGTGCGCTCCAGGACCTTGCAGTTGATGCACCAGTCGGCAGTGAACTCCAGCAAATACGGTGTGCCACGGGCTTTTGTGTCCGCCAGGAGTTCTGCTGAGTAGGGTTGCCAGACAAGTTCGTCTTCGCCGCTGCCCAACGGAGATGCGAATACCACCGTCACCGCAAGGGCAAGGCCTGTCGCCGTTGCAGTGATCACGCGCACGGCACCGTTCCCCTGAACGAAACGGCGGAGACCCCAGACCAGCACCAGCGCCAGCCAGGCCCACCACAGCCAGGGGTATACCGCTTTGGGCACCAGGCTCGCACTGAAAAACACGGCGGCGGCCAGCAATATCAGCGCGAGCACTTCACGAATGGCTACGGTCCAGGGGCCCGCCTTGGGCAAACGGCTCAGCCACTCGGGCCTGAGCATCAGTACCGCGTAGGGCAACGACAGCCCCAGCCCGATACTGCCGAATATCCCCATGATGACCGGTGTCGGCTGGGTAACGGCAAAGGCCAGAACGCCACCGAGGAATGGTCCTGCGCAGGGCGCGGCCAGAATCGCACTCAACAGCCCGGATACATAGGCTTCAAAGTAACGCCGGCCATGCGCCGAGGCGGCGAATGTCGGGACGGGGATGGGCAGATCGAGCCAGGTAATCACCGCAAACCCGACCATTAACGCAACCAGGACGGCCACGAATAGCGTTGACTGGAACAACGTGCCCCAGTTCCACTGCAGCAGTGCGGTCAGGCCGCCCAGCGTCAGGAAAAAGGTGAGTGTTCCGGCCGTGAATGCCAACGCGGCCAGCACCCGATGGGACCTCTGGCCGCCCGCCTCCCGCAGGATGGTCCGGACCTTGATGGGGATCGCGGGCAGCACGCAGGGCGTCAGGTTCAGCAGTAGACCTGCCATAACCGCCATCATGATCTGGCCGGCAATGAGTAATGAGGGCAGCTGATCCATTACTCAGTGACTCCCAGCATCCTGCCGAGCGCTTCCTGGCTGGGCACACCAGTCTGGCCCCGCCATTGTCCGCTCGTGTCCTTGAACAGCAGCCCTGGCGTCCCGCTGAAACCCGCCTCGGCCATCCACTGACCGTGTTGTTCGAGGGCCTGTTGAAGGTCGGCCGGGATCGGAGTGAGTTCAGAAATGCCGCGGCCGTCACCGCTTTTTCCGAAGTTTTCCTCAAACACCTGGAGCGCCGCGGCTCGATCCTCTGCGTTCATGATTGCTGCAGAAAGCCCCAGGCTGGACGGTTTGAGAAACCCGACCATGACCCAGTGCAACCTGACTTTCCCCTCCGCAACCCAATCCCTGGTTTGCTGCCAGAATTTGTGGCAAAAAATGCAGTTGGGATCCGCGAAGATATAGACCTCAGGGGCATCTTTACCGCCCTCGCTCACCAGATGGGGGTCCCGGGAGAGCTGCTCGGCAACCGACGCATACGTCGGCTTCGGTATATAACGAGCGGAATATTCGCGGGTCAGATCGTTGCCATCACTCTCCAGAAGTGCGCCGGAAAAAGTGAGGTCACCGAGACCATAGAGGATTCCGGTTTTCCCGTCGCCGGTCTTTACAACATAGCCGGTCACGCCCTCGGCTGGCGTGGAGAAGCGTTCAGTCACCGTAAAACCGATTCTCTCCTGCAGTGCCTTGATTCCCGGGTCCATTGGTGGTGACGCCGAGGCCAAGGCAGCGAATAAACTCAAAAAAAGTGCCATCGAAAGCTTATGGCAGAGCACGGTCATGCCGCGCACCGGGTATTCCAGATAGAATGACATCACAGATACGTTCCCGTTTTCATGTATTCATCAGTCGATAAAATCACCAGCAAAGCTGCCTACGTGGTGGTCTACCGCGCAAGGCCAAACGACAGGCACTCGAAGCGAAAGCCTCTGGTAATCAAAGGTTCAGGAGACTGTTGATTACTTGGGAGGAAAAGGGTCTGGGCCAGAAAGTACACGGCCGGAATGAGAAGAATAGCCTTTCGGGCAGGGGGAAGATAACAGCACTACCGAGTCTCTAATTGCAGATTTCCCGACATGGGACGTTGAACACGGGCTACTGCAGCTGCCCTCGGCATTGAGCCCGGCGCAGTCATGCATCACCTGGGTGTCTGGCAACATGACACAAGCCTCGGCCATGGGTTCCGCTTCAAAAGAGGTCGCGGCAACTCCCTGTGCAACGGGGAGAAGAGCCACGAGCAGTAGTACTGCCAGTCCCATAAGCCGTGTGGTCATCGCACTGATATCCTGATTACAGAACAGCTAAAACATCTTCCGCGTGGGAAGATAGTCGCCCACTTTAACCTACATTGGCGGAAGTGCAAACAGACACGCTCCATCACCGTATCCGCCAATTCGGCTACCAGAGTAAGATGTTGGCGGCGCACATAAGTTCCTCAAAAGCTTGGGTGTGGGGACTATCCGGGGATAAAACATCCGCTCTCCCTCGAGCCCTCAGTCGAGTGAAAATCATGTTCTTTCACGTTGATCGTTCCCCCCCACTGCCCCCTCATGCAATGATGCAATCAATGGGCAGGTAATATTGTACGGATGGGCATGGCACTGCTCAACCATCTCGCCCAGTACCTTCTCGATTCTCCCCAGTTGGTCGATTTTCTCACGCACGTCCCGCAACTTGTGCTCGGCCAGAGCGCTGGCCTCCTGGCAGTGAGCGCCATCTTCAAGTTGTAGCAGGTCACTGATTTCGACAAGACTGAAGCCCAGCTGCTGAGCCGTTTTCACGAACATTAACCGCTCGATATCAGCTGGACCATAGCGCCTAATACCACCTGGAGGACGTTCCGGCTCCGGTACTAGACGTCGCCGCTGGTAATAGCGGATTGTCTCGACATGGACGTTGGCAGCCTTAGCCAGGCCACCGATGGTCAATGAATTCGCTTTATCCGGCATACCCCTTGACTCCGTAGCTGACTACGGAAGTAATCTTATCTCATCGAATGAAACCATGAAAGGTGTCAGCGTTATGCCGAATTCCAAATCGGGGCGTGTCCCCTTGGCTGCGGGAGGTATTGCGGGCCTTTTGGCTTCGGCCTGCTGTCTCGGACCGCTGGTACTTGTCGCGCTGGGTGTCTCCGGTGCCTGGATGGGCAACCTCACGGCTCTTGAACCTTACCGCCCGATTTTCATCGGCGTTGCATTGGTGGCCATGTTCTTCGCCTGGCGTCGAATCTTCCGGCCAGTGGAACAGTGTCAACCCGGTGAAGTGTGTGCCGTACCACGGGTGCGAACGACTTATAAGGTGATCTTTTGGGCAGTAACGGCACTGATACTGGTCGCCCTGTTGTTTCCCTATGCCCTTCCTCTGTTTTATTGAAAGGAGATTGTCCCATGAAAATGCGCTTTGCCATGACGTTGCTTTTCGCCCTGCTCAGCATGCCCTCGTGGGCCGCCATGCAGACAGTGACGCTTTCAGTTCCGGGGATGACCTGTTCCGCATGCCCCATTACCATCAAGCTGGCCTTGAACAAGGTGGACGGTGTTTCACAAGTCGACGTGAGCTATCCGGATCGAGAAGCCGTGATTACCTTTGACGACACACGAACATCGGTGGAAGCCTTAACCCAGGCAACGGGCGATGTCGGCTATCCCTCCACCCTGAAATCCCTGGAAACGGACAGTAAGTGAGTTGTGATAAAGGACTCCAAGCGCCCTCTGTTACACGCGACTCGGCGCCTGCCGTGACAATGCCCCAGTAATTCAAGGAACTCGGAATGAATAGTGACAAAAACCTGCATATCGCTGTGATTGGTAGCGGCGGCGCAGCCATGGCGGCTGCCCTGAAGGCCGCGGAGCGCGGCGCCCGCATCACCCTGATCGAGCGCGGCATTATTGGTGGTACCTGCGTGAATACCGGCTGCGTGCCGTCGAAAATCATGAGTCGTGCCGCGCATATCGCGCATCTGCGCACGGAGAGCCCATTTGACGGGGGCGTCAGCGCCCAGATACCGAAGGTGGACCGGGCGAACCTGCTTCAGCAACAGCAGACGCGTGTCGAGGAACTGCGCGACGCCAAGTACGAAGGGATTCTGCGCGACCAGACGGCAATCACGGTCCTGAACGGTGAAGCCCGGTTTGTCGATGCCAATAACCTGGTGGTCCAGTTGAACGAGGGCGGCGAGCAGAACGTCCATTTCGATCGCGCCTTTATTGGCACTGGCGCCCGTCCCGCAGAGCCGTCGATACCGGGGCTGGCTGAGACGCCTTATCTCACCTCCACCAGTGCGCTGGCATTAATTACTGTGCCTGAACGGCTGATCGTTATCGGCGCCGGTTTTGTTGCCCTGGAATTGGCCCAGGCGTTCGCCCGGCTGGATAGCAAGGTCACCGTGTTGGCCCGCAGCCACCTGCTATCCGGTGAAGAACCCGCCGTCGGTGAGGCCATAGAGGCGGCGTTCAGGCGCGAGGGCATCGAGGTGCTCAAGCAGACCCAGGCCAGCCGTGTGGACTATACCGACAATGAATTCGTTATCGAGACCAATGCCGGTACCTTACGAACTGATCAACTGCTGGTGGCGACCGGCCGGATACCCAATACCGAAAACCTGAACCTGGCGGGCATCGGTGTGGAAACCTCCCGTGGCGCGATTCAGGTAGATGGGCAACTGCAAACCACGGTCCCCGGTGTCTATGCCGCCGGTGACTGCACCGATCAGCCGCAGTTTGTCTACGTCGCCGCTGCCGGGGGCAGCCGGGCTGCGGTCAACATGACGGGAGGCGAGGCCACCCTGGATCTCAGCGCCATGCCGGGGGTGATGTTTACCGATCCTCAGGTCGCCACAGTTGGCCTGACAGAGGCCGAAGCGCTCAAGCAGGGCTACAATGTGGACACCCGTCTGCTGGATCTGGAAAACGTGCCGCGAGCGCTGGTGAATTTCAACACCCATGGCTTTATTAAGATGGTGGCCGAGCGCGATTCGGGACGCTTGCTGGGGGTGCAGGCGGTAGCCGGGGAAGCCGGTGAACTGATCCAGACGGCAGTCATTGCACTTCGGTCACGGATGACCGTGCAGGACATCGGCGATGAACTGTTTCCTTATCTGACCATGGTGGAAGGCCTCAAGCTCTGCGCGCAAACCTTCACCAAAGACGTGAAACAGCTGTCCTGCTGTGCGGGATGAGTATTTGCCAAGGCGCCTTCAACCCAACCTCTATCATGCAAGTTCGGACGCTTTCTGGTGCCTTAGGCGAGCCATGAGCAGCTTGGCAACAATCGGTAACAGGGTAATGCCACTGACCAGAATCAGAAGCACCGTCACCACCCCGGACTCAGAGGCCATGAGCAAGCCACCAAACGCTGTGATCAAATACGCTGTCGGAATAACACCGGCCAGAGTTGCGACCACGAATCGCCAGAACGCGATCGGTGTCAGGCCGGCTGCATAGCTGACGGCATCGAAGGAGATAAAGGGCACCAATCGCGACGCAAAAATGACAAGCATCAACCCGCCCTGGGAGCGGTCCTTGCCCAGCCAATTCAATACCGGACGTACCCGCCTCCAGCGATGGATAACGTCGTACCCCAAGGATCGAGCAATGGCGAAAGCGATCAGTGCGCCGGCCTCAGCACCGATAACTACGATGACTGTTCCCCATAGCGATCCATAGGCCGTACCGGCAACCATGGCGATCGGGGCGCTGGGGATCGGGCTCAGGACAATGGCCGTGATCATCAGGCCAATGATACCCACCGGCCCCCAATACCCCAGTTGGTCAATCCATTCCGACAAGGCCGCCTTGTTGGTCACGGTGGTCAATGCTCCGGTCTCCAGCATGACCCAATAGATCGCAGCCAGTGCAACCAGCAAGAGCAGAACCCCGACTACTTTTGCTTTTGCGTTCGGTCTAACTCCCATGCCTGCCATGGGTACCCGATGAAATTCATGGTTCAGGGTGGTAGTCATAGTCTCCTCTGGCGTTCTTACTCGCGCGTCCAGAATCGTCCCTGTTTTTCGAAAACAGGTACTTGCCGAGGGCTGCGACGCCAAGTACCAAGGCGACGATGAGCAAAAGGGATATCAACCCCCTTCCCGCCATTCCAAACATGCATGCCTCATTCGTCATCATGTCAATCTCCTGATTCTGTGTGTGCCAGGCCTCTTACGAGACACTGGCCTGTGCGGCTCCGCTTTCGCTGATACTGCTCTCCACGGAGCTTCCGCTATCGGATTTGAACCGGCCCAGTCGGAGGGAATTGGTCACCACAAACACACTGGAAAGGCTCATGGCACCCGCAGCCAGCATGGGGTTGAGCAGATAACCGGTAAACGGGAACAGAACACCTGCGGCCACGGGGATCAGTGCCAGGTTGTATCCGTAGGCCCAGACAAAATTGCCAAGAATCGTTTTGCGGGTGCGCCGGGAGAGCGCTGCAGCATCCACGATGCCCCGGAGGTCGCCGCGCATCAGAACCACGTCGCCGGCCTCGATGGCAATGTCGGTACCGGTGCCGATGGCGATACCCACATCGGCTTGCGCCAGGGCCGGTGCGTCATTGATACCGTCACCCACAAAAGCAACCCGGGCACCTTCCTCTTGCAGGCGCTTCACTTCGGACGCTTTCTGGTCCGGCAATACCTCCGCAAGCACCCGTTCGATACCGGCTTGCCGCGCAATCGCCTCGGCGGTGGCGCGGTTGTCACCGGTGAGCATGGCCACGCTGAGCCCTGATGACTTGAGCGCAGCAATCGCTTCCACCGAGCCGTTCTTGAGCGGATCGGCCACGGCAATCAGCGCGGCGAGGCGTCCGTCGACGGCAACATACAGCGGGGATTTGGCTTTTTCAGCAAGTGACACCGCATCGTCGGCGACGCTGGCCAGGTCGATACCGAGGCGGCGCATATAACGGTCCGCGCCCACATTGATCCGGCGTCCGGCCACCTGTGCCTGGATGCCGTAGCCCGGCTCCGCCTGGAATTCACTGATCGCGGGTAACGTGAGGCCCCGATCCCTTGCGCCCTTGACGATGGCTTCCCCGATGGGATGTTCACTTTCGGTCTCCACAGCCGCAACCCAGGCCAGGACCTCATCCTCGCGGCCTTCCACCAGTATGAAATCTGTCAGCTCAGGCTGGCCCCGAGTCAGGGTGCCGGTTTTATCGAGGACGATGGTGTCCATCCGAGACAGTGTCTCCAGGGCCGCGCCTTTGCGGAACAGCACGCCCATTTCGGCGCCCTTACCGGTTCCGACCATAATGGCTGTTGGCGTAGCCAGTCCCATCGCGCAGGGACAAGCAATCAGCAGTACGCTGACCGTCGTGACGAAGGCAAAGGACAGGGCCGGCTCGGGCCCGAAGCTGAACCAGGTGATGAACGTCAGAATCGCGAGTACAATCACAATGGGAACGAAAATTCCCGCTATCTTGTCGGCCAGCGCCTGAATCGGGGGTTTATCAGCCTGGGCCGATTCCACCATTCTGATGATCTGTGCCAGAACGGTGTCCGCACCGACCCTCGTAGCCCGGAACGTCAGGGAACCGTTCTTATTAATGGTTCCACCCACCAGCTCGGCGTCTTTCTGTTTGGCCACGGGAACGGGCTCGCCGCTGATCATGGACTCGTCCACGTAGGATTGGCCTTCCTCCACCACGCCATCAACAGGAACCCGCTCTCCCGGGCGCACCTGGATACGGTCACCAGGTACCACGGCTTCGATGGGCACTTCGACGGCTTCCCCATCCCGAATGACACGGGCGGTCTTGGCCTACAATTGCAGAAGTTTTTTGATTGCCTCCGACGTCCGGCCTTTGGCGACGTGCTCAAAGTAGCGTCCCAGCAGAATGAGCGTCACGATTACTGCCGCTGCCTCGAAATAACTCTCGGCGGTACCGGCGGGAAAGAATCCTGGAACCAGCAGTGCTGCGACGGAGTAGAAATAGGCAGCGCTGGTGCCGATCATAACCAGGCTGTTCATGCCAGGGTTGACATGGCGCAATTCAGTGTACCCGGACCGGAAAAACCTCAGTCCGGCATAAAACAACACCGGCGTGGTTAGTAGCCACTCAATTGCCATCCATCCCCGATGGGGTAAGACACTGACATATAGAGCCTCAAGAGCAGGGATCATTTTACCCATGGCAATCAGAACAATCGGGATAGTCAGCGCCGCAGCGAAGAGCACTTTCCGGCGGAGGTCGATGCCCTCCCTGTCCTGCTCTTCCGTTTCGCTATTGGCGTCCGGCTCCTGAGGTTCATACCCTGCGTCGCGGATAGCCTGATGAATTTGCGGCACTGACAGGGTGTCAGACAGGAACTCCACAAACGCTTTCCGGGTAGTCAGATTGACACTGGCCTTAACCATGCCGGGTTGCTTGTTCAATGACTGCTCAATCCGGGATACGCAGGAGCCACAGGTCATTCCGATGACCGGAATCTCAGCCGACTGTAGCCGTGGCTGGTAACCCGCCTCCTTAATCGAGTCGATTAGCATGGCCGGCGTGGTAGGCTGGTCAAATTCCACGGTGGCTTTTCCGGTCGCCAGATTCACCTGGGCTTCCGCAACGCCGGGCTCACCCATGAGCGCCTTTTCAATCCGCCCGACGCACGAAGCGCAAGACATTCCATCAACACGAATCTCTATTCGTTGCATACCCGTTTGGCTCCTCGGCACAGCTAACTCCGTGCCTTTAATCAGTTCATTCGCAGGCAACTGGCAGCGTCACCCTCGCTGGGCTATGGCTTCGACAATCGGGCAGCCGTCCATGGGTCCTTCACCGGAGCATTCCTCCAGGGTTTCCGACAGGACGGCCTCAATGCGGGACAGGCTCTGAATCTGATGCCGGATTTTTTCCAGTTGCTTCTTTGCAATTCGCTTGGCCTCGGCGCGGTCGCCATTGGCGTCCTGAAGCATCAGGAGTTCGCGAATCTCATCAAGGGTGAAACCCCATTGCTTGGCGTGGATGATGAATTGCAGCCTGGCGATCGCATCCTCGGGGTAACGACGATAATTCGATTGGGTTCGGGCAGGCTCTGGCATGAGATTTTCCCGCTCGTAAAAGCGAATGGCATGGCTGGCCACGCCGCTTTTTTCAGAGAGTTCGCCGATATTGAACGTTTTCATTCCTGCACCTCAAAACGAGTGGTCAATGACTTATCCTAACCATAACCTTAAAGTAAACTTTAAGGTCAAGGTATTTTTCATGCATTGTCAGATCGGGGGCGATGCACCAAACTGGGCCAAGGCCCCGCTTTAAATCAAGTGGGGCAAAAAGACGGAGACACTGTAATGAAGGTTTTTGAAAGGCTGGTTACGCTGATGATAGGACTTTTCCTGCCCCTTTTCGCATTCGCTGATGGGCCCGGGCGCATGGGAGAAGGCATGATGGGTGGCAACATGATGCAGGGCATGGGCGGTATGGGGCTATTCATGATGATGATAATGATTCTTCTGGTTGTGCTATTGATACTGGCGATTCTGGCACTGATCAAATACCTGAGGAACAAGTGATGAGCAGGGAAAAAAGTGTCCATAGGCGCACGGTCCTTCGGGCTGCGGCGGGCACCGGCGTCCTTCTCACGTTGTCGCCGGGACTTCTGCTTACCGGGTGTGATGGAGGGGTAAAAGCGGTTGAATCGGAAACGCTCGGCCTTGATTCCGATGAATACGATGTTGAACTGAATCTTCACGCCATGCCCGATTCGGTGCCCATTCTTCCGGGCGCCCCCAGTGAAGTGTGGCGCTATAGGGCGGAATTGCTGAAAGGCCCGCAAAACACAGTCACCGAAAACCCGGACAGTTACCTCGGCCCAACGATCCGGCTGCGCCACGGCCAGACCGTCAAAATCCATATTCACAATGAGCTGCCAGAGGACACCACCGTCCACTGGCACGGGCTTCATGTGCCTTCCGACGTAGACGGACAACCAAGACTTCCGATCCGCCCAGGCGAGACAATGACTGTAGGCTTTGAGGTACTGGACCGGGCCGGACTGTTCTGGTACCACTCCCATGCCCATGGCAAGCAGGGCGGTCGCGTGGGATTTCAGAGTTACGCGGGCCTGGCCGGGCTCCTGATCGTTGAAGATGAAGAGGAAGCGGGCCTCAAATTGCCGTCGGGCGATAACGAGCTGTTACTGGTGCTTCAGGACCGCACCTTTGCTGGTAACAATGAACTGGTTTACATGGGCGGTGGCAGGGGGTCCATGATGGATCGTATGCACGGTTTTCTGGGGGACAGAGTGCTGGCTAACGGGGCGCCTCCAACCACCCGTAAGGTTGCCACCCGCCCATACAGAATTCGGGTTCTCAATGGCTCTAACGCTCGCATCTACAAACTGGCCTGGAGCGACGGGCGACCTGTCACCGTTATCGGTGCAGACGGCGGCCTTCTTCAGGAACCGGAAGACAGACCTTACGCCGTGCTGGCTCCGGCTCAGCGGCTTGATATCTGGGTTGACCTTTCCGAGTTCCAGCCGGGTGATGCGCTGGAGCTTATCAGTGACCGTTTCCGGGCAGGCATGATGAGCGGCGGTATGATGGACGGAATGGGCATGATGGGCAGCAACGCCCTGCCCCTCGGCAGCCGATTCCCCCTGGCCAGGCTGGAGGTGGCCGAGTCAGTAGAGGCCAGCGAACCTTTACCGGCACAGCTAGGTGTGCAGCGGCAAAAAATACCGGTAAACCGCAATACGCGAATCCGGTCGTTCGAGTTAAGCCCGGTGATGATGCGGGGATTTGCCATAAATGGCCGGCGGTTTGACGGAACGAATGTCGCGGATGACGAAAAAGTCCGCCTTGGTGACACGGAAATCTGGGAATTCCACAACAGCACACCGATGCCTCACCCGATGCATATTCATGGCTTGCAGTTCAACGTTGTAGGGCGACGAGGCGGCAACTCGGACAGTCTACAGCAGGGCCTGGTAGACAGTGGCTGGCACGACACGGTTCTGGTCATGCCCCGTGAAACGGTTCAGGTGGCGATGAAATTCGAGCGCTTTGACGGCCTTTACATCTACCACTGTCATAACATGGAACATGAAGATGCAGGAATGATGCGCTATTTTCAGGTGCAAGGCTAAACGCCACGACATCCCTCTTAGCGCACACTCATTGTCAGAATGCTTTCGTCGAGCGTGAAGCATCCGAGACCCTGGACTGAGAAGCCACCGACTGGACATCACCAGCCTCGCCCGCCTGTTCAACTGCGGTCACCGAGCCTTTCTTGTCCTTGGATTTGTTCATGCACAACCCCAGGCCACACATGATCAGACATGGCAGGAGGAAGATCAATATAGGCGCGACCCCGAGCAGCACAAGCGTATCCCAGCCAAAAATCAGTCCGGCGGAGACCCCAATAGCACCAAACAACCACCAACGGCGTGGCCCCGTCAGCAATCCCATGAGCCCTCGTGAGCCGGTATCCGGGTTCGTCTTGCCCTTTTCGTCACAGTTCGATTTGTTACAGCAACTCATTATATATTCACCTTTCCAAAAATCGTTCTCAGTTTCTCACGTTCACCGTTGGAGCGGAGAACAGCCTTGCAACCAGCGACGTCAAGAAAATAACCTTGAAGCAAGGTTTAAGGTCAAGCATTTTATAAAGAAACCAGATCGGACCTGCCACGCGGCTCTGATTTTCCAGAAAGTGATGGCATCGAAATAAAAAACTGCTAGCATCTGGTGAACTAGGTGACGAAGGTTTTGTCACAGCGGTGAAGATCGACAGGTTGGTGCCCGATATCAAGATGACCAGAACCAAACGCCAAATTTTCTCGTTGTTGCTATCACTCATAATGGTGGTAAGCACTCCGGCGTTGGCCGTCTTTGAAATGGCCGACGGTCAGATGGATGCGTCCATGATGAACTGCGGTTCCATGATGGCCGATGTGACCGGAACCAACGGATCTGCTTCTGATGACGTGGCCAGTTGTTTCACAGGTTCAGATATGGCCTGTGCGGCCGCCAGCGGGCTGAACAGCTGTGGCGTCAGTATCGGTCTTTTGCCAACAGGCCTTAGCGGCCTGATCGATACCGGCTCCCAGCCGGTATTCAGTGCCCGTGAGGGCAGCTACCAATCCCCTTACCTGGCCTTTATCACCCCCCCTCCAGAACCCCGCTCCTGAGTCTTAACCCGAATTTTTGCCCATTGCGGCAATGTCATTAATGTTAATTCTTACAAGTAAGCCTCGTGTTCACACCTATTCGTCACGAGTCTTTAACTGGAGCAAATCAAATGCGCAATTCAAATATCAAGGGAGACTCTGAATAAGTCCCCAAAATCAGCGATAATACGGCCATCATCAACCG
>PYVH01000163.1 GCA_003030785.1 Marinobacter sp. B9-2
TGGCGCTCAGCGATTACATGGAGGGGGCAGGCAAACTGTTTACCCTGCCCACCCTTGCGCTGGAAGACTTCATCGGTCTGGAGTTCGTAACAGGCCCGGATGGCAAGATCTACCAGCTGCCCGACCAGCAGTTTGCCAACCTGTACTGGTTCCGCTACGACTGGTTCCAGCGGCCGGAACTGAGGGCTCAATTCCGAGAGCATTACGGCTACGAGCTTGGCGTACCCATCAACTGGTCGGCTTACGAAGACATCGCCGAGTTCTTCACGAACCACGTAAAGGAAATTGATGGCGAGCGCGTCTACGGACACATGGACTACGGCAAACGGGACCCGTCCCTGGGATGGCGCTTCACCGATGCCTGGTTTTCCATGGCAGGCGCAGGTGACCGTGGCATCCCCAACGGATTACCGGTCGATGAATGGGGCATTCGTATGGAGGGCTGCCATCCTGTTGGCTCGTCGGTTAGTCGTGGCGGCGCTACCAACAGCCCGGCGGCGGTCTACGCACTGGACAAATACATTGACTGGTTGCAGCGCTTCGCTCCGCCGGAAGCTGCGGACATGACGTTTTCGGAAGCCGGGCCCGTACCGGCCAGGGGACAGGTTGCACAGCAGATTTTCTGGTACACAGCCTTTACATCCGATATGACAAAAGAGGGTTTACCCGTCGTCAACGAAGACGGCACCCCAAAATGGCGCATGGCGCCCTCCCCCCGCGGCGCCTACTGGCAGGAGGGAATGAAACTGGGATACCAGGACGTTGGTGCCTGGACTATTCCGCGCGCAATGGGGGCTGACCAGCAGAAAGCAGCCTGGCTTTACGCCCAATTCACCGTCTCGCGCACCGTGTCACTGCAGAAAACCCTCTACGGCCTGACACCCATCCGGCTTTCAGACCTGGAATCGCCGCAAATGCAGCAAAGAGCGCCGGCACTGGGAGGCCTGGTCGAGTTCTACCGCAGTCCAGCGAGGACAGCCTGGTCGCCCACCGGAGTGAACGTGCCAGACTACCCCAGGCTGGCAAAGCTCTGGTGGCCAAACATCGCCGATGCGGTGACGGGTAAAGTCAGCCCGCAGCAGGCGCTCGATAACCTGGCTGCGGCACAGGACAGAACCCTGTCGGTCATTGAGCGTAATTTCCTGGCCGGTGATTGCGGCCCGAGAATGGCGGATGAAGAACAGCTAAAGGGCGAAGAGTGGTGGCTGGCCCAACCCGGTGCGCCGAAGCCTCGCCTGAGCAATGAAAAACCCCAGGGCAAAACCATCCGCTATGAGGACCTGCTCAGGCAGTGGGACATCGCGGGCAAGTAAACAACCTCCCGGCCTCAATCGGGCTCAAGAAGCTTGGCAACTCGACCCTGCAGCGCGGGCACCACTTCGCTTTCGAACCAGGGATTGCGGCGCAGCCAGAGGTTATTTCTGGGGCTGGGATGAGGCATAGGCAGAACGTCCGGCCAATACTCCTGCCAATGCTGCACATTGGCCGTGACGGATTTACGACAATCGGCTAGGTGCCAGGCGTGGGCATACTGGCCGATAACCAGAGTCAACCCGATATGCTGCAGACGATCCAGCAACAAGTTGCGCCAGGCTGGCGCGCACTCTGGCCGCGGTGGAAGATCTCCGGACTTGCCGGTACCCGGATAGCAGAATCCCATGGGCAGGATGGCGAGCTTCTGCTCGTCATAGAAGGTATCCCGGGTTATACCCATCCATTGTCGAAGCCGGTCGCCGCTGGGGTCGTTGAAGGGCAGCCCGGTTTCGTGCACTCGCCTGCCCGGAGCCTGCCCGACTACCAGAATTCTGGCGTTTTCGGATATCTGTATGACCGGCCTTGGCCCACGGGGCAGAACGTCGGCGCAAATCGTACAGGCCCGCACACGTCGAACCAGGTCGTCAAAGGGAAGCCGGGAAAGATCCTCAGTCATGAGTGTTCCGTCTTCAGGGTGATTGCATAAACAGGGATTTCCCGTAACGATAGAGGCACAATCACGACACAACAAGTCTCGAAGGACACATCATGAATGCCAAAGCAGGCTCTCTCCCGCTGCCGGAAATCGATATCGAAGAGTTCCGGAAAGTCGTTCGCACGCGCCGTTCCATCAGGCGCTTCACCGATGAGCCTATTCCCGAGACGGTGCTTGACGATTGCCTGGAGCTGGCCACCCTGGCCCCCAATTCCAGCAATCTTCAGCCCTGGGAATTTTTCGTTGTCCGCACTCCGGAGTTGAAGGCAAAACTTGCCCACGCCTGCCTTGGCCAGAATGCGGCAAAAACCGCCGCCGCGCTGATCGTGGTGGTGGCCCGGCCGGACACCTGGCGGGCACATGCACGGCAGGCCCTGAAGGATTGGCCAGAGGAAAAACTGCCGCCGATCGTCGAGAAGTATTACCGCAAGATTGCCCCTATTCATTACAACCAGGGACCCTTCGGCATTCTGGGGCTAGCAAAGAAAGCGGCAGGCCTGGCGGTGGGCATCACCCGGCCAGTGCCCCGGGGCCCCTACTCCACCTGCGAAATGAAAATCTGGGCCACCAAATCCACCGCCCTGGCCGCCCAGAACCTGATGCTCGCGCTCCGGGCCCACGGCTATGACTCCTGCCCCATGGAGGGTTTTGACGAGCATCGCGTGAAGAAGCTGCTCAACCTGCCCGGAAAAGGACTGGTAACCATGGTACTGGCAGCCGGCCGACGAGCCGAAAACGGCGTGTATAACCGCCAGTACCGTTTTGATCAGAGCCAACTGGTGCATTACCTCTGAGCGCGCAACGGCAATCCGGCGTCACACCTCCGGGTTGCCCAGTGCCTCGGCAGCCCCCAACAGTCCGGTGTAGGGCTCGGTGACCACGAAGACCGGCGTGAACTCCAGCAGCGGACGCATTCTGCCTTT
>PYVH01000164.1 GCA_003030785.1 Marinobacter sp. B9-2
CCGGACCTGGCGTATATCGCCGGGTGATGTTCGCTTACTTTGTTTCTGATTAGTAAGCATTCCCTGTACACGGGCAGAGCCGAAATCACGGTCGCCAACACTGAAATTCCCGATCTTCAGGTTGCTGCGGAATTCCGGATTGGTGTAATAGGACTCGTAGAAATCCCAGGCTTCAGCATCGCTGCTTGCCCTGAGACCGTCGGCGCCAATCTCGCCCGGCTGGGGACGCCGGATCGCAGCCACCTCCACTACAAAGTTTCCACTACCATCAACGTCGAAGAATACCGGCTGAAGCTGGTTGCCAATCGCCAGCTCCAGCGCAAAATCGCTCATCCGAATGCGTGAGCCGCAGCTGGAGCCGTCCTGGGCGCAGGCGTTTATCGAGAGCTCCGGAGAATAAAAATTGAGCTTGAACTGCCCCACCATCTGACGCCGATCGTTGTCCCCCCAGAGACGCAGGTAGCTACCGTCGATGACAGCACTCTTTGCGTGAATGTTGATATTGGCAGATCGGTCGTCACCAACCGCCACGTTCATCTGCATGCCAACATCCGCACGCTCTCCGATGTAATCCGCCGTGGCCGGGCGGCTCGAACAGGTACCAGTTCCAAGACCAGCGCCAGAATCCATGCAATCGTAACCCTGTCTGGCAGTAACTTTGGTACTGGCCGCAAACTCCAGAACCGCCTTATTGGCGATTCCAATAGCATTGCCATCCACCACATCAATGCGCCAGGGATTGAGAAGCCTCCCCAGATTGACCGGCCCCAAGGTCTCGCCGTAGTTGCTGTTGGCCCCGGAGATGTAGAGGTGGTTCACCGTAATATCGACATCACGGCCGTCTGTACTTTTGATTCCCCCGATTCGAAAAATCCGTGCCTGCTCTCCGGAGGCATCCGGCTCATCCGTTCCATGGGAGAATTTGAAATTTTCCAACACCAGGCCGATGCCGGCTCCATCAATCGCGGACATTTCGGTTTCGGAGAGGCCCTGAAGTTCTGCCTCAACATGCACGGGCACAGTCAGAACGGCCGCCATCATGAGAAGGAGGCGGGCGGAACCGGGAAGCTCACTGGAAGTGGACCATTTCATAAGAAACTCCTCAGAACAGACCCTTGCCGCGGTCGATGTATTCGGTGCGGTAACGCTGGGTACCATAGAGCGCTTCATTGAGATTCACTTCAGTCGCTCCGTTCGGGATATTGAAGAACGCACCTGAGGTTGCCCTGATGAAATCCTCCGGCGTGAAGTCTGTTTTCTTTACATCTTTCAGCCAGTCCAGATCCTTGGTCTGGAACGAAATAAAGGCACCATCGGCCGGCCCCGTGATTCGTCGCTCGCCGTTCACCTCGCCGACTTCCCCTACCGGGAAGCTGTTGTAGATATCCAGGTCGAAGCAGGAGTCTATTCCCAGCACAAGACAGTCCTGGGCATAGACGTATATGTCACCGCCGGAACAGCTGAAAAAAGAACAATCGGGTACTTCAATCCGGGAGCTCGACCCCCACCCGATCAGGTTCTGCACCGACCATCGGGTAAAACCGCTAGCGCCTGCGTATTCCAGACCAAGGTTGCCACTGATTCCAGACGAAGTCTGCCACCCATTCCACGCGAAAGCTGCCACTAATTCCACGGCAAAGCTGCCACCCCAGCAGACTGCCTGAAGCTCCATCAAAATCGTCCGGCGCGGGATAACTTAACGGTACTCTGACCCTTTTCATCCGGAGATGGGCCAGATGCCAGCGAAGAGGTTATCCATGCGTAAAATCAAAGAAGTCCTTCGCCTCAAGTGGGAGCGAGGGCTGAGCAACCGCCAGATTGCGGCGTCCTGTGGCGTTAGCCGCCCCACCGTAAGCGACTACCTGCGCCGCACGGTTGAGGCCGGTCTGAGCTGGCCGTTGCCAGCGGATCTGGATGAGGCCCACCTGGAGCGGTTGCTGTTCCCGCCGCCACCGGACCTGCCGGCACAGGCCAGAGGTATACCCGACTGGCAACACATCCGTGACGAACTCACGGGCAAGAACGTCACCCTGTTCCTGCTCTGGCAGGAGTACCGGCAAGCCAACCCGGACGGTTATCAGTACAGCTGGTTCTGCGAGCACTACCGGGCCTGGCGGGGCAAGCTGGACCTGGTGATGCGCCAGGACCATCGGGCCGGTGAGAGGCTATTCGTGGACTATGCCGGCCAGACCGTCCCCGTCATTGACCGCACCACCGGAGAGATCCACGAGGCACAAGTCTTTGTCGCGGTGATGGGTGCATCCAATTACACCTACGCCGAAGCCACCTGGAGCCAGACATTGCCGGACTGGGTCGGCTCCCACATCCGGACCTTCGAGTTCCTGGGCGGAGTGCCGGAACTGGTGGTTCCGGACAACCTCCGCTCCGGCGTCAGCAAGGCCCATCGCTACGAGCCGGATCTCAACCCAACCTATCAGGACATGGCCACCCATTATGGCGTGGCCGTTGTCCCGACAAGAGTTCGCAAGCCCCGTGATAAGGCTAAGGTAGAAGGCGGTGTATTGATCGTCGAGCGCTGGATCCTGGCGGCGTTGCGCCATCGCCAGCACTTCTCCCTGGGGCAACTCAACGCCACCATCCGTGAACTGCTGGAGCGGCTCAACAGCCGCCCCTTCCGCAAGTTGCCCGGCTGCCGGCGCGACCACTTCGAACAGCTGGATAAACCGGTTCTACAGCCGTTGCCGGCAGAACCGTATGTCTACGCAGAGTGGAAGAAGGCTCGGGTGCATATCGACTACCACGTAGCCATCGACGGTCACTATTACTCAGTGCCCTACACCCTGATCAAGAAAGAGGTGGAGGTTCGCATCACCAACAACACCATCGAATGCTTTTACCGGGGCAACCGGATCGCCAGCCACCGGCGCTC
>PYVH01000165.1 GCA_003030785.1 Marinobacter sp. B9-2
GTCTGCTCCGCAGGCTTCAACACGGTGCAGTTACCGGCGGCCAGACAGGGACCCAGTTTCCAGGCCGCCATCAGAATCGGGAAGTTCCAGGGAATAATCTGACCAACCACGCCCAGCGGCTCGTGGAAATGGTATGCCACGGTATTGTGGTCGATCTCGCCCATGTGGCCTTCCTGGGCACGAAGACAACCCGCGAAGTAGCGGAAGTGATCAGCCGCGAGGGGAATGTCGGCGTTCAGGGTTTCGCGCACGGCCTTGCCGTTGTCCCAGGTTTCAGCGACTGCGAGCTTCTCGAGGTTGGCCTCGATGCGGTCCGCAATTTTCAGCAGGATGTTGGAACGCTCGGTGGGAGAGGTCCTGCCCCACGCAGGTGCCGCCTTGTGCGCTGCGTCCAGGGCCAGATCAATATCTTCGGCACTGGAGCGCGGAATTTCACAGATCACATTGCCAGTGACCGGTGTGATGTTCTCGAAATACTGGCCTTTTACCGGGGCAACCCACTCCCCACCGATGTAGTTCTCGTAACGGGATTTGAAAGAAACGACGGAGCCATCCTTTCCTGGTTGTGCGTAGATCATGATCTCGACCTCTTGTTGTGTTTGTCGCAGGGCAACGCGGCCTTTCGCGTTTACCCATTCAATGTAGACGCCAAACCCGGAAAGTTGAATGGTGCGATGGAGGCGAAAAACTCCTCCCTTGGTAGTAGATGGCTCGAAGGCCATGCCACCATTGGCGCGGCTCCGAAATCACTCTCCGAAAATAAATGCACAGGAAAGGCACTGCTCGATGCACAAAAACAGTGCGCTCGCCCAGGCAAGAAGCAGACCTGTCAGACACCTCAAATCCCACCACAATAAAAAACAGTAATTTAGCGATTGGCATGGACTCTGCAGAGTATCCATTACGCAGCGAGAAGTCGGTTACTGAAACCACAATCAACGCGCCACAATCTGACCAATGGTCAACTAGGGTTCCGGTCTGCCATCAATCCGTGCAGACGGCTGGTCCGAGAGTTGACGACCTTTTCCAAGGTTACACGGCGGGACAAAAGCCCGGGAGGATCGCTCAGTTACTGACGCCTCTCGCTTTTTAAATGCCCTAACCAGGAGGAAAAGGCCATGTTGCAAACCGCAACCCCCCTCTACGACGATCTGATTCCCGGCGGATCCCACTGGTCCTTTATCATGCGCCGCGGCCACGTGCTGCGCCTGATTGACGAAACCGGCGGTGCCAACGTCGGCATGTTGATGTACAACCCCGAGAACCCGCTCGAGCGGTACAACATGCCGGACACCCTGAAAAACCAGCACACCTTCCTGCTCACCAAGGGCCACGTGTTGCTCTCGGACATGGGCCGGGTATTTGCCTCCATCATCCGCGATGACCTGGGCTGGCACGACACCGTCGCCGGCACCTGCAATGCCGATCTGGTGGAAAAGCGCTGGGGCAAAAAGACCTATCAGGAAGCCCATAACCACTACCACCGAAACGGGTTCAACAGCTTCCTGAACGAGCTGGCCAAGCATGGCCTCGGCAAGAAAGACCTGACTGCCAACCTGAACTGGTTCAGCAAGGTAAAGACCGACGAAGACGGCAACATGACTTTCGCCGAGGGTCACTCCCACGCCGGCGCCACAGTGGACCTTCGATTCGAGATGGACACCATCGTGGTGCTGCACACCTGCCCGCATCCGATGAATCCGGCCAGCGAATACCCCAGCCATCCGCTGCGGTACCAGTTGTTCAAGGCGGCCCCGGTGACCGATGCCGATCCGTGCAAAACCTCGTCGCCCGAGGCGACACGGGCATTTGCCAACACCGCTCTTTATCACCTGATGCAGTAATGGGAGGCCGGAGATGATCAAGCAAAGCACATTGAAGCCCGAAAATGCCGCCTTCCGCGAAACCGTGCCGGCTGGCGAGTATTTCCTGAAAGTGGTGAAAGCCGGCCAGACCGTCCGAATCCTGGATCTGGAAGGCAACCAGGCCGCCGACACCCTGTTCTACAACGCCCACAATCCAACCGAACGCTACAGTGCCGTGGACACCATCCGTGAGCAGGGCAATGTCTACCTGACCGCCGGCTCGAAACTGATGTCTTCTGAAAACAACGTGATGCTGGAAATCACCGCAGACACCTGCGGCCGTCACGACACCCTGGGCGGTGCATGTGCGGCCGAGAGCAACACAACCCGTTATGCCCTCGAGAAAAAGTGCATGCACGCCTGCCGGGACAGCTGGCTGGTGGCCGTCACCGAACATGAAGAACTGGGCATGAGCAAACGGGACATCACCCACAACATCAACTTCTTCATGAATGTTCCGGTCACGGCAGACGGCGGACTCACCTTCGCCGACGGGATTTCCGATGCCGGCAAATACGTGGAACTGGAAGCGAAGATGGACGTTCTGGTGATGATCTCCAACTGCCCGCAGCTCAACAATCCCTGCAACGGCTGGAACCCGACACCCATTGAGGTGCTGGTATGGAGCTGAGCGGCGCCCCTAATAACCCCGGAAAAGTTTTGATCGCCAACCGCGGCGCTATCGCCTGCCGGGTCATTCGCACCCTGCGGGACATGGGTCTGACCTTGGTTGCCGTATGCTTGAGACCGAATTGCTCCATCTGCTCTGGTGTCGGGCCCAGGAAGACCACGCCTTCGGCGTCACAGCGTCGGGCAAAATCGGCGTTTTCGCTCAGGAAGCCGTAGCCGGGGTGGATGGCGCCGGCACCGCTCTTGCGGATTACCTCGAACAGTTTGTCCTGATCCAGGTAAGTGGTCGCTGCCGGGCCGTCTCCCAGGGAATACGCCTCGTCCGCCTGACGTACATGCAGCGAATCGGAATCCGTTTCGGCGTAGACGGCAACCGAG
>PYVH01000166.1 GCA_003030785.1 Marinobacter sp. B9-2
ATAACGCGTCCGTTGACAAAGAAATACTGGAGTTCCGCCTGACTGCGCGAAAACGTAGGCAGGGCGACCCAGCCCCAAAGTCGCAGCCCGGTGGCTTCAGCATCGATAACCACCGCGTTGTCGATGAATTGCTGGCCACACAGGGCGCCAATGCGCCGCTCCCGGTCAAGCGCCGATTCGGCCGGCCGCAGGCTCTGAACAACACGCTGGTTGTGGCGCAGGGTAAATCCGGCATCAAAGCGGCTCAGGGCCTGCCGGCGCACGCACTCTTCGACATGGTTGAATTCGGTCTTTTCGGTGCGCAGGAATTTACGCCGGGCCGGGGTGTTGAAGAACAGATCCCGCACTTCCACGGTCGTTCCGACCGGATGAGCGGCAGGCGAAATCCGGGCATCCATTTCACGGCCTTCGACTTCCACCCGGGAAGCCGCTTCCTGCGACTCGGTTCTTGAAGTCAGAGTGAGCCGGGAGACAGAGCTGATACTGGCCAGCGCTTCCCCCCCGAAAACCGAGGGAGGCCACGGCCTCGAGGTCGTCAAGGCTGGCGATCTTGCTGGTGGCGTGACGACTGAGCGCAAGGGGAAGGTCGTCTTCCTCGATGCCACCACCGTCATCCCGAACACGAATCAGCTTGACGCCGCCCTGCTCCACTTCAACATCAACCCGGTTGGCACCGGCATCCAGGGCATTTTCGACCAGTTCCTTGACGACAGACGCGGGGCGCTCCACCACTTCACCCGCGGCAATCTGGTTCGCGAGCCGTGGTGACAGCAATCGAATGGGGGGCATGTTACGGAAAAACCTCTTGATCAGGACGCGGGAATACGAATGGTTTGCCCTACCATAACACGGTCGTCCCGAAGGTCGTTAAACTGCATCAGCTCACTGACGGTGGTCTGGTTTTTCCTGGCCACTCCGGACAGGGTGTCGCCACGCTGTATGCGGTAGTGGCTGATGCTGTTTCCGCCCTGGCGATTCTGTTTCTGCCACGCCAGCAGGGTGCCCGGCGGAGGCGTTTTCTGGAAGTAGTCATCGACCCCCTTCATGATGGCGCCGGCGAGCTTGTTGCGGTACCACTCTGTTGCCAGGTTTTTCTCTTCCTGGGGATTGGAGATAAAGCCTGCCTCGACAAGAATGGAAGGGATATCCGGTGATTTCAGCACCGCAAAGGCGGCCTGCTCCACGCCGGGTTTGTGCAACTTGGCCACACCACCGAGCTTTCCGAGGACCGAGCTGCCAACGCCGAGACTGGCATTGATGCTTGCGGTCATGGACAGGTCCAGCAGAACACCTGCCAGCATGTCGTCCCGGCCATCCAGGGATAATCCACCGGCACCACCAATCAGATCAGACCGATTCTCACTGTTGGCCAGCCAACGGGCGGTTTCACTGGTGGCACCTCGCTGGGAGAGAGCGAACACCGAAGCCCCCTTGGGCTGCGGCGTCCGGAAGGCGTCAGCATGCATAGACACGAAGAGGTCGGCATTATACTTCCTCGCCAGGAGCGTGCGGTTCCGAAGGCCGATGTAGTAATCGCCGGTTCTGGTCAGCTTGGCGGTGTACCCCGGCCGGTCATTGATCAGGTTGGCCAGGGTTTTCGCCATTTTCAGAACCACATCTTTTTCACGGGTTCCCCGCGGGCCAATGGCGCCCGGATCTTCCCCACCATGCCCGGCATCAATGACCACGATAACATCCCGCTTGCCGGACGAATCCTGGGTCACCGTAGGGGTGGTTGCCTTCTCCAGTCGGCTGCCGCTTTCATCAATCAGATCAACCACAAGCCTGTGGCCGTACTGCTGATTCGGCTCAAGCTGAAAGCTCCGCGGCTTGATGTCGGCCTTGAGATCAAGAACCACGCGCAGATCCGACCCGTTTCTTGGCGCGCTCCGAATCCGCTTGATGGGGCTGCCGGAGAGGTCCAGACCGGAGAAATCGGTCTTCAGGTTAGCGTTCTTCAGATCGATAACCAGCCGCGCCGGATTGCTCAGGGGAAAAATGTTGTGCTCTACCTGCCCGCCAGTATCCAGAACCAGCCGGGTGTGATCGGGCGCGGGCCAAATACGGGCACTTTCCACCTTCGTTGCAGCCGATACCTGAAACGCCAGCGTGGCGAGCAATATCGCAAACGACCAGATCAGTTGTTTATTCAGCTGTGCACCTTTCATAAAGCTTACCTGCCAGTTTATTCCCGGGTCTCGGACTCGCTAATGCGCCGGACCAATAAGATCCAGTTCGTTCAGCCGATGGGCACCCTGCTCTGACCGGGCTCTGATAACCACAGAACGCCCTTCACCCTGTGTCTCCAGATGAATCTCAAGGTCTGGCTCGGGCAATATACCTTTGCCTCGCTCGGGCCACTCAATCAGACACAGGTTGTCTCCGGAGAAATAATCCCGGATACCCATATATTCCAGTTCTTCCGCATCGCTCAGACGATAAAAGTCAAAGTGGTAAGTCGGTGGATGCAGGGTTTCGTAGGGCTCTACCAGCGTATAGGTAGGGCTCTTTACCGCCCCTTCGTGGCCAAGCCCCCGAATGACGCCCCGACTGATGGTGGTTTTCCCCATTCCAAGCTCACCATCCAGGTAGACAACCAGGCCGTGGCCGGATTTGGCAACGGTTCTCGCCAGCTCACGGCCAAGATGCTCGGTTTCTGCCTCGCCTTCCAGAAAAAGCCGGCGCTCGTTCCCCATTATGCTCATAGTCCTCTCGCCTCGAGGGTCTTCTCAGATTCCCGAAAAACCATCGGCAATGCGTCGATTACGTCCGTCGGTATGAGCCCGATAAACCCAGTGGCTTCTGCAGCCACGTCAGCGGCAGCCAGATGCACGGATGCCCCGAGCACGGCAGCCTTCTGTACATCGCCGATCTGACC
>PYVH01000167.1 GCA_003030785.1 Marinobacter sp. B9-2
GCGGCTCTGGAGACCGAACTGGCAGGTATCCAGCATCGCTGGGCGGAGATTCAGTATCAGGTACCGGCGGACGAGAAAGAGAAAGCCTTTGAGGGTTTGGCTGATGAGGCAGAACAGTTCGTCGCCCATTATCCGGGCCGGGCAGAGCCTCTGATCTGGCAGGGTATAGTGTTGAGCACCTACGCCGGCGCCAAAGGTGGCCTGGGGGCCCTGGGGCTGGTGAAGGAGGCCCGTAAATCATTGGAAGCGGCCCTTGAGATTGATCCCGACGCGCTGGATGGCTCGGCGTACACCTCTCTTGGCAGCCTTTATTACCAGGTCCCTGGCTGGCCCCTGGGCTTTGGTGATGATGATAAGGCCCGGCAGTATCTGCAGAAAGCATTGGCCATCAATCCTGATGGCATGGATGCCAATTTCTTCTTTGGCGATTTCCTGCTGGACCAGGGCGAGCCGGAACGCGCCCGGAGTTATCTGCAGAAAGTCCTCGATGCACCCGACAGGGCCGGACGAGACGTCGCCGATGCCGGTCGGCGGGAAGAAGCCAGGAGCCGCCTGGACTCGCTCTGATTCGTCCTCTTCAGAACGGGTTTGCTTCCTGTCAGCGTGGGCTACACTCTTTAATGGAGAGGGGTGAAAATCGTCCGTCAGGAGGACGTGTTGTCCATGGCGTCAAGGTCCGGTAACGGGCAGCAAACTGCTTTGTCTGCCCGTTTTTTTCAGAAGCTGGCCTCAGGGGTTCCTGGAGTCCTCTTCGTATATTGGGTGAGTTCGGAAGGAGATTCCCACCGCTGTCCTTTTATCAGCGAACATGTGCAGTCGCTCTTTGGCATTGATCCCGCAGATCTGAGTGATAACGCGGATGCGATTTTCGCCATGATCCATCCGGAGGATGTTGATGCCGTTATGGCCAGTATCCGTGCCTCGGCAGACAGGTTGAATACCTGGAGCTATCGGGCCCGGCTCAGGCTTGAGCATGGCGGTTACGAGTGGTTCGAGGGTAATGCGGAGCCCGAGCGCCAGCCTGATGGCGGCACGCTCTGGTACGGCCAATTCCACAACATCCAGCACTACAAGAACCTGGAGCAGAGCCTGCGCGAAAGTGAGGCGGAGTTTTCCTTCCAGGCCGGGTTCCAGCGACTGATTGCCCGTCTGTCCACCGAATTCATCAATCTGGGATTTGGCACCATTGATCAGTGTATTGATGAACTTCTGAGATCCATCGGAACGTTTTTCAAGGTAGACAGGGCCTACCTGTACTGCTTTTCCGATGACTATTCCGTGATGACCAATACCCATGAGTGGTGCAGGGACGGTGTGCCCGCTCTGATCGACACACAGCAGGAGGTGTCGATCGACAGTTTTCACTGGTGGCAGGAACAGATCGAGGGGATGGTGAGTGGCAGCCGGGTGGTGTTTATTGAAGATGTCGACCGACTGCCCCGGGAAGCTGCTCCCGAGCGGGCACTGCTTCAGGAGCAGGGGGTGTCGTCGATGTTCTGCGTGCCTATCCGGGTACGCGGACGGGTAACGGGCTTTTTCGGCGTTGACTCCCTTCGCCGAAGAACCTGGCGTCTGGACCAGGCCGACCTGTTGATTATTGTTTCCGGCCTGTTATCGGGTGCCCTGGAGCGCAACCGCCTGGAAGAAGAGCTGCTGAACCAGTCCATTCGGGACCCGCTGACCGGCCTGCACAATCGCCGTTACCTGATGCCGAGGCTGGATGAAATGCTCGGCCGGAGCAACCGCCGGGGTGAGCGCTTCGCCCTGGCGATCTTCGACATCGATCACTTCAAAAAGATTAACGACTCCATCGGACACCTCGGCGGGGATTATATCCTGCAGCGGTTTGCCGACATTCTGATCAGCCAGACACGCTCCATGGATGTGGTTGCCCGCTTCGGCGGGGAAGAATTCATTGTTGTCTTCAGCGCTGTAGAGCACGGCGATGTACGACAGCTCGTCCAGCGAATTCTCGAAGCTGTGCATGAGGAGCGTTTTGTCTTTGATGACGATGAGATACCGGTGACCGTCAGCGCAGGTGTGGCCGGAATAGAGGAGTTCGTTGACCGCCCTGCATCGCCGGATGCTCTTATCGCCGGGGCGGATCACAGGCTTTATCTGGCCAAGCAGGCAGGGCGGGACTGTCTTGTTGATGTATCAGGAACATTGCGCATATAAAAAAAGATCATTTCACCTCATATTACTAAATAGTATATCCTTAGATTAAAAGTGATATTTGGATTGTCTAGAGGTGACTGTCATGAGCAACCCGATCGTTCAGCATTTTTTTGATGAACCCACCAATACGTTCAGTTACGTGGTGCGTGACCCGGACAGCCAGGCCTGCGCCATTCTCGATTCGGTCCTGGATTTTGATTACGCCGCGGGCAAAACCGATGTGCGTTCTGCCGATGAAATTATCGAGTACATCCGCAGCAACGATCTGAAGGTCGAGTGGATCCTGGAAACCCACGTCCACGCGGATCACCTGTCTGCCGCGCCCTACCTGCATGAGAAGCTGGGTGGCAAGACCGGCATTGGTGCGCACATTCGCGACGTACAGGAAATTTTCGGCAAGGCGTTCAATGCCGGTACCGAATTCCAGCGCGACGGAAGCCAGTTCGACAAGCTGTTCAAAGAGGGCGACACTTTTGCTATTGGCGGTCTGGAAGGACGCGTTCTGCATACGCCGGGGCATACCCCTGCCTGTCTCACTTATGTGATTGGCGATGCGGCTTTCGTCGGGGACACCCTGTTCATGCCGGACTTTGGCACAGCTCGCTGCGATTTCCCCGGTGGCGATGCCCGCACCCTGTACCAGTCCATCCAGAAGGTGCTGTCCCTGCCTGCGGAAACCCGAATT
>PYVH01000168.1 GCA_003030785.1 Marinobacter sp. B9-2
CCTAAGGTAGCGAAATTCCTTGTCGGGTAAGTTCCGACCTGCACGAATGGCGTAACGATGGGGGCGCTGTCTCTACCCGAGACTCAGTGAAATTGAAATCGCCGTGAAGATGCGGTGTATCCGCGGCTAGACGGAAAGACCCCGTGAACCTTTACTATAGCTTCACAGTGAACTTTGAGCATGTTTGTGTAGGATAGCTGGGAGGCTTTGAAGTGGGAACGCCAGTTCTCATGGAGCCAACCTTGAAATACCAGCCTGACATGTTTGAGGTTCTAACTTGGACCCCTTATCGGGGTTGAGGACACTGTGTGGTGGGTAGTTTGACTGGGGCGGTCTCCTCCCAAAGCGTAACGGAGGAGCACAAAGGTGGGCTAAGCATGGTCGGACATCATGCGGTTAGTGTAATGGCACAAGCCCGCTTAACTGCGAGACAGACACGTCGAGCAGGTACGAAAGTAGGTCATAGTGATCCGGTGGTTCTGTATGGAAGGGCCATCGCTCAACGGATAAAAGGTACTCCGGGGATAACAGCTACTGGGCGAAATGTCCGAACGTTTCAGCGACGATCCTGACACCCTGCAGAAGATTGAAAGCCTTCTGGATGAGCCCGTTGGATTCCGTCAGAAGATCAAGGCCCGAACCCTGAACCGGGATGGCATCAGAGCATTCGAGTCCGGAAACCTGCAAGAAGCGGCGGAAACCTTTTCAAAGGCCCTGGAGATTGTCCCTGACCACGCCGCCCTGAACCTTAATCTGGTTCAGGTACTTATGAAGGAGTACGACAACAATCCGGGCAACACTGAGCTCCTGAAACGCTGCCAGTCCTGCCTTGATCGGTTAGCAGAACTGCCAGAACAACACCGCCAATACCGGCGTTATATTGCCTTACAACGCAAGCTGAAGGGACTGATGGAATGAAAGACCAAAATATCGATTTTTCAATGGTACTCGCCTCAGCCGTTCATGACATGAAGAACTCGCTTGGCATGCTCCTGAACTCCCTGGACGAACTTCGCAGTGAACACGAAGCAAGCCTGGGGGAGTCCTCGCGCTTCAATACACTGCAGTATGAAGCCGAACGGATGCATAACGACCTGGTTCAACTCCTTGGCATCTATCGTCTTGGTGAGAACAATCTCTCCGCACACATTGAGGAGCACTTTGTACCGGACTTCCTGACCGAGCACCTGGCGAGGCACACGCCTCTGCTTCAGGGGCTTGGCATTGAGGTTTCGGTGGAAGCTGAGGACATAAACGGCTTCTTCGACGAGGATCTTCTGACCGGCGTGTTAAACAACACCATTAACAACGCTATTCGCTACACGCGAAGCAAAATCCTGCTTACTGCTGGTGAAAGAGATGGTTATCTGGTGATTGGTGTTGAGGACGACGGGAAAGGCTATCCGGAGAGTATGCAGCATACCGGAACCCTGAACTTCAAATCGCTTGATTTCAAAAGTGGCAGCACCAGCCTTGGGCTGTTTTTCGCCTCCTCCGTGGCCAAACTGCACAGTGAAGGAGATCGAAGTGGGTCTATAAAGCTTCACAATGGTGGAAGCTTCGGTGGCGGCGTGTTCGAGATCTGGTTGCCTTGAGTCAGCCGCTTTAGTTTCAGGCAATAAAAAACCCCAGCATCGAGGATGCTGGGGTTTTGGTATTAGGCGCCTGACGATGACCTACTCTCACATGGGCAACGCCACACTACCATCGGCGCTGGTCTGTTTCACTTCTGAGTTCGGGATGGGATCAGGTGGTTCCAGACCGCTATGGTCGTCAGGCAAAACGGTTGATCACTGGGGGACGAGAAGGAACGAGTGGTATTGATTTCGTTTGAGCGGTTCGCTCTGCGTTATCCGCAATTGTCTTGGGTGTTATATAGTCAAGCCGCACGAGCAATTAGTATCGGTTAGCTCAACGCCTCGCAGCGCTTACACACCCGACCTATCAACGTCCTGGTCTTGAACGGCTCTTCAGGGACCTCGAGGGTCCAGGGAGATCTCATCTTGGAAGGGGCTTCCCGCTTAGATGCTTTCAGCGGTTATCCTGTCCGAACATAGCTACCGGGCAATGCCACTGGCGTGACAACCCGAACACCAGAGGTTCGTCCACTCCGGTCCTCTCGTACTAGGAGCAGCTTTCCTCAAATCTCCAACGTCCACGGCAGATAGGGACCGAACTGTCTCACGACGTTCTAAACCCAGCTCGCGTACCACTTTAAATGGCGAACAGCCATACCCTTGGGACCTACTTCAGCCCCAGGATGTGATGAGCCGACATCGAGGTGCCAAACACCGCCGTCGATATGAACTCTTGGGCGGTATCAGCCTGTTATCCCCGGAGTACCTTTTATCCGTTGAGCGATGGCCCTTCCATACAGAACCACCGGATCACTATGACCTACTTTCGTACCTGCTCGCGCCGTCACGCTCGCAGTCAAGCTGGCTTATGCCATTGCACTAACCTCCTGATGTCCGACCAGGATTAGCCAACCTTCGTGCTCCTCCGTTACTCTTTAGGAGGAGACCGCCCCAGTCAAACTACCCACCAGACACTGTCCGCAACCCGGATCACGGGTCAACGTTAGAACATCAAACATTAAAGGGTGGTATTTCAAGGTCGGCTCCATGCAGACTGGCGTCCACACTTCAAAGCCTCCCACCTATCCTACACATCAAGGCTCAATGTTCAGTGTCAAGCTATAGTAAAGGTTCACGGGGTCTTTCCGTCTTGCCGCGGGTACACTGCATCTTCACAGCGAGTTCAATTTCACTGAGTCTCGGGTGGAGACAGCCTGGCCATCATTACGCCATTCGTGCAGGTCGGAACTTACCCGACAAGGAATTTCGCTACCTTAGG
>PYVH01000169.1 GCA_003030785.1 Marinobacter sp. B9-2
CCCGGGTCTCTGGCCTGAACCAGACCATCGCTCAGAACATCATCGAGTTCCGCAACCAGAATGGCATGTTCCGCAACCGGAAACAGCTGCTCAAGGTCACCCGGCTGGGTGATCGTACGTTTGAGCAGTCAGCGGGCTTTCTGCGCATTGCCGGCGGCGAGAACCCCCTGGACCGGTCGTCGGTTCACCCGGAAGCCTATGGTGTGGTCGAGGCCATCGCCAAGCGGAATAACCGCAAGGTGGACGATATCATCGGCGATTCCGCCTTCCTGCGTGGTCTGAATCCCCAGGATTACGTAACAGAACAGTTCGGTTTGCCGACTATCAAGGACATCATCTCGGAACTGGAAAAACCGGGGCGGGATCCGCGACCGGAATTCAGGTTCGCAAGTTTTGAGGAAGGGGTCGAAACCCTGAGCGATCTCAAACCCGGCATGGTGCTGGAAGGCTCGGTGACCAACGTGACCAACTTTGGCGCGTTCGTGGATATTGGTGTGCATCAGGATGGCCTGGTGCACATTTCCGCGCTGTCCCACACCTTCGTCAAGGATCCCCGGGAAGTGGTCAAGGCCGGGGATATCGTCAAGGTCAAAGTGATGGACGTGGATATCCCGCGCAAGCGAATTGCCCTGACCATGCGTATGGACGATCAGCCTGGCGAGAAAAACGAAGGCAAGCCCATGGCTGCCAACCGCTCCGGAGCCAGCCGCAAGGGCGGAAACCGGAACGCCGGTAATGGCGGTTCCGGTCAGAAATCCCCACAGGGCGCCATGGCTGGTGCGCTGGCCCAGGCACTGGCCTCGGCGCGCAAGGACAGCTGACGGGCATACAATCTTTTCATCGGCCGGTTGTGCAAAAGAGCAAACCGGCCGCAGCAGGAGTCGACCATGGCTGAATCCCGCCATTCCGTATTTCGTCAGTTCGCTGCCAGCGACTGGGATGGTTTTCTCAAGGGTGTCGAAAAAGAAGGGCTGCGGGTGGATCGCAACGGCTTCATCGCCCAGACCCCGCATCCCGAGGCCCTGGGTTCGGCACTGACCCACCCGAGGATCACCACGGACTATTCGGAGGCCTTGCTGGAGCTGATCACGCCGGTGTTCAACAGCACCGGGGGCATGCTGAAATCGCTGCGGGATATTCACACCTACGTGCAGCAGAACCTTGGCGACGAGGTCTTCTGGGCGGCGAGCATGCCCTGTGAACTGGATGGCGATCCGAGCATCCCCATTGCCGAATACGGCAGCTCAAACATTGGCCAGCTCAAGCACGTTTACCGGCAGGGTCTGGCGGTGCGTTACGGGCGTATGATGCAGAGCATCGCTGGCGCCCACTACAACCTGTCGCTACCCGATAGCTTCTGGCAGAAGTGGCAGGAATTGCTCGGCAATGAGCAAAGCCTGAAAGATTTCAAATCGGACCAGTATTTCTGGCTGATCCGGAATTTCCGTCGCCGTAGCTGGCTGCTGATGTTGCTGTTCGGTGCCTCGCCGGCGCTTGATGCCAGCTTTGTTGCCGGTGTCAGCCACGACCTCAGCCAGTTTGACGAACGCAGCTGGTACGGTGAGTATGCTACCTCTCTGCGGATGGGCGATCTGGGCTATCACAACAATGCCCAGGCATCCCTGAACATCTGTTTCAATGAGCTCAGCACCTACACCCAGACTCTGGATCGAGCTATCCACACCACCTGGCCGGCCTATGAGGAAATCGGAACCCGCCGGGGCGACCAGTTCATCCAGATCAATACCAGCGTTCTGCAGATCGAAAACGAGTATTACAGCGCCGTGCGCCCTAAACGCACCACGCAGCGGGAGGAAAAGCCCATCCAGGCGCTCGAGGCCCGTGGTGTGGAATACATCGAGGTGCGGTGTCTGGATCTGGATCCCTTCTCCCCGGTAGGCGTGAATGAGGCTCAGATCGATTTCCTGGACCTGTTCCTTCTGGATTGCCTGCTGTCCGACTCGCCCCGTATCGGCGATGAAGAATGCGAGCGTCTCGATGACAACTACAAGGATGTGGTGTCCAACGGGCGTTACCGTGAGTTGAAGCTATGCCGTGCCGGGGAGCGCACCCCGGTGTCAGAAGCCGCGACCGATATCCTGACGCAGCTGGAGCCGCTCGCCGAGTTGCTGGATAGCTGGCGGGGGGATGACACCTACCGCCGCGCCCTGGCGGCACAGCGTGAAGTGTTGACCGGTGAATGGACCGTGCCCTCCGCCCGGGTTCTGGACGCCATGCGTTCTTCGGGAATGGGGCATCGGGAATGGGGCATGGAAATGGCGCAGCAGCATCAGCAGACCCTCAGACAGGAAGGTCTCGATGCCCAGGTACGCCAGGCGTTTGATGCCATGACGGCGGAATCCCTGGCCGAGCAAACGCAGATGGAGCGTGCCGATACCCTGCCGTTCAGCGAGTTTCTGGAGCAGTATCTGCGCTCCTGAACCGTGAGTTGGGCCGCCGTCGCAGAAGTCTGCGGACCTGACGCACAGAAACCGAACAAAGATTTGTCTCCCTCCGGTCCGGCTGTTAATTTTTGTAACATCAGGATCGGGAGAGACGGCTATGGCAAGGGATATCAAACTCGGCTGGGATGTGGAAGCGCTCAACAAGGCTTACCGCCAGGGCTACATGGCTGCCGATATGGGCATGGACAAAGCCCGCTGCCCCTATCGGGGTGAGGTTGTCATTGCCGCCTGGGAAGCCGGTTGGGACGATGCCGATCAGGCAGCCCGGGATGACCGCGACCAGGCAGACGATCTGAGATCGGAA
>PYVH01000170.1 GCA_003030785.1 Marinobacter sp. B9-2
CAAGGCAGGCCAGACGTTTATCCTGGATGCCGCCATGGACAAGGAAGCGGGCACTGAAGAAACAGTCGGTATCGATTACGAGCAACTGATCGAAGATGTGGAACCAGGCGACATTCTGGTTCTCGATGACGGACGCATCGAGATGGAAGTGCAGTCGGTCAATGACCACAGCATCACCTCCACCGTTCTGATCGGCGGCCCACTCTCCAATAACAAGGGCCTGAACAAGCGCGGCGGCGGCCTGTCCGCTGAGGCACTGACGGAAAAGGACAAGCAGGACATCGTTACGGCCGCCAAACTGGGCGCGGATTACGTGGCGGTCTCGTTTGTCCGCACCGCCGAGGATATGCACATCGCCCGGCGCCTGCTGAAAGAGGCAGACTCTGACGCAGGCCTGGTCGCGAAAATTGAGCGGGCGGAACTTGCCGACGATGTCGAAGCCCTGGACGCGGTCATTGAAGCATCCGATGCCGTGATGGTTGCCCGGGGCGACCTGGCCGTGGAAATCGGCGACGCCCAGCTGGTTGGCGTACAGAAGCACATCATCTCCCGAGCCCGCGTTCTTAACCGTGCGGTGATCACGGCCACGCAGATGATGGAGTCTATGATCACCAGCCCGATGCCAACGCGAGCAGAAGTCTCAGACGTTGCCAACGCGGTGATGGACTACACCGATGCGGTGATGCTGTCTGCCGAAACCGCTGTGGGTGATTTTCCGAAGGAAGCCGTGGAAGCCATGGTCCGGATCTGCCTGGGCGCAGAGAAGCATCCGTCCATGCACCAGTCCAAGCACCGGATTCACGAGAGCATGGAGGAAGTTGATGAAGCTATCGCTCTTTCCGCCATGTACGCAGCGAACCACCTTGAGGGTGTCTCGGCTATTATCTGCATGACCGAGACGGGTGCCACGCCGAGGTTGATGTCACGAATCAAGTCGAGCCTGCCAATCTTTGCGTTCTCGCGCCATCACTCCACCCAGCATAGGGTTGTGATGTTCCGGGGCGTTCAGACGGTGCCTTTCGATTCTGCCAAGATTCCTAATGAGCGGACCAATGCGTTGGCGGTGTCGGAGCTGGTTAATCAGGGTGCAGTCAAGGAAGGGGACCTGGTGGTGATTACCAAGGGTTATTATGTGAATGCCCAGGGTGGGACCAATACCATGAAGATTGTTCGGGTTGGGTCGGATATTCGCTGACCTGTTCTTTTGATCTCGCTGTCTCTGGTGTAGGAGTGGATGGTGGTCATCAGGCCACTCTCGATGCCAATGGTCTTTTGCAGGGCTTCAACAACCGGTGCCAAGCAGTTCGTGGTGCAGGACGCGTTGGAAATGATGTCGTGGTCGGCGGTCAGTGTTTCGTGGTTTACGCCGTAAACGATCATTGCATCCGCATCGGGGCTGGGCGCCGAGATGATGACCTTGCGGGCGCCGGCCTTCAGGTGCGCCGCTGCCTTGTCGCGTCTGGTAAAAAGGCCGGTACACTCAAAAACAACATCAACACGATGATCTTTCCAGGGCAGTTCCTCGGGATTGCGGAGAGCGGTAATGGCAATCCTGTCCCCGTTGACGGTCAGGGATTCGGCGTCGTGGCTGACGTCGGCATTAAATCGGCCATGCACGCTGTCATACTTGAGCAAATGGGCGTTGGTCTCGGCGTCGCCAAGGTCGTTGATAGCAACAACCTGGAGCTGGCTCCGGTAGTTATTTTCATACAATGCTCTGAGAACATTGCGACCGATGCGGCCAAAACCGTTGATTGCGATGCGGATTGTCATCGTCTGACTCCTTGGATGGTCGTTTTTTGTTCGTTTAACCTCAGCAATGTAGTAAATATAACAACAAAAAAAGAAGAAATGAACGATTAAACGGTGGAAATGACAAAAAAAGGAAGTAAAATTACGTCTAAAAACGATCACTCTAATAAATTATGCAATGGAGCCCACCATGCACCCGACCGTAGACAAGGTTACCCGGAGAATTATCGAGCGCAGTCGCTCAACGCGGCAGGACTACCTGGACCGCATGAATGCTCTCAAAGCCCAATCCCCGCACCGGAGTTCTCTGTCCTGCGGCAATCTGGCCCACGGTTTTGCGGCCTGTAATCAGGGCGACAAAGACACCCTGAAGTTCATGAACAAGGCCAACGTGGCCATGGTAACGGCCTATAACGATATGCTTTCGGCCCACCAACCCTACGAAAAGTTCCCGGATCTTATTCGGGAGGCAGCCCGGGGCATGGGATCTGTGGCCCAGGTGGCCGGTGGCACGCCCGCCATGTGTGATGGTGTAACACAGGGCCAGCCGGGTATGGAGTTGAGCCTGTTTTCCCGGGACACCATCGCCATGAGTACCGCCGTGGCCCTGAGTCACAACATGTTCGATGCCACTCTGCTCCTGGGCATCTGTGACAAGATTGTGCCGGGCCTTCTGATCGGCTCGCTGAGCTTTGGCTACCTTCCCACCATCCTGGTTCCTGCTGGCCCCATGCCTTCAGGGCTGCCGAACAAGGAAAAACAGCGGATTCGCCAGCTTTACGCCGAGGGCAAGGTTGGCAAGGACGAACTGCTGGAGGCCGAGAGCAAGTCCTATCACAGCCCGGGCACCTGTACGTTCTACGGCACGGCCAACAGCAACCAGTTGTTGGTGGAGGTCATGGGGCTGCATATGCCGGGGTCGGCGTTTGTAAATCCCAATACGCCGCTGCGCGATGGGC
>PYVH01000171.1 GCA_003030785.1 Marinobacter sp. B9-2
CGCCATTGTCGAGGGGCTTGCCCAGCGCATCGTCAACGGCGAGGTGCCCGATGGCCTCAAGGACAAGAAAGTTCTGTCACTCGACATGGGCGCCCTGATTGCCGGCGCCAAGTTCCGGGGTGAGTTTGAAGAGCGCCTGAAAGCCGTTCTGAACGAGCTGTCCAAGCAGGAAGGCCAGATCATCCTGTTCATCGACGAGATTCACACCATGGTCGGTGCCGGTAAGGCCGAAGGCTCCATGGACGCCGGCAACATGCTCAAGCCTGCGCTGGCTCGCGGTGAGCTGCACTGTGTGGGCGCGACCACCCTGGATGAGTATCGTGAAAACATAGAGAAAGACGCCGCCCTTGAGCGTCGCTTCCAAAAGGTCCTGGTCAGCGAACCTAACGAGGAAGATACCATCGCCATCCTGCGGGGCCTAAAAGAGCGTTACGAGGTGCACCACGGGGTTGAGGTGACAGACGGAGCCATCATCGCCGCCGCTAAGCTGTCTCACCGTTATATTGCCGACCGGCAGCTGCCGGACAAGGCCATTGACCTGGTGGACGAGGCGGCCTCCCAGATCCGTATGGAAATGGACTCCAAGCCCGAACCCCTGGATCGGCTGGAGCGGCGCCTGATTCAACTGAAAATCGAGCGTGAAGCTCTCAAGAAAGAGACCGATCCGGCCTCGAAAAAGCGCCTGTCAGAGCTGTCTGACGTGATCACCGGTGTCGAGCGTGAGTACGCTGATCTGGAAGAAGTCTGGAATACCGAAAAGGCCGCGCTGCATGGTTCCCAGAAGATCAAGAGCCGGCTGGAACAGGCCCGGATTGATCTAGAGAACGCCCGTCGCGCCGGCGATCTTGGCAAGATGTCCGAACTCCAGTATGGACAGATCCCTGAGCTGGAGCGCCAGCTGGATATGGCCAGCCAGGCCGAGATGATGGAGATGAAGCTGCTCCGGAACCGGGTAACCGACGAGGAAATCGCCGAGATCGTCTCCAAGTGGACCGGAATTCCGGTGTCCAAGATGCTCGAAGGGGAACGCGATAAGCTGATGCGCATGGAAGAGGCGCTTCATGGTCGGGTTATTGGCCAGGATGAGGCCGTTGAAGCTGTTTCCAACGCGGTGCGTCGTTCCCGGGCCGGATTGTCCGACCCCAATCGCCCCAACGGTTCGTTCCTGTTTCTTGGCCCGACCGGTGTGGGCAAGACCGAGCTGTGTAAAGCTTTGGCATCCTTCCTGTTCGATACCGAGGAAGCCATGGTGCGCATCGATATGTCCGAGTTCATGGAGAAACATTCTGTGGCTCGTCTGATCGGTGCGCCTCCGGGCTATGTCGGCTACGAGGAAGGTGGCTACCTGACCGAAGCGGTCCGCCGTCGGCCGTATTCCGTGTTGCTGCTGGATGAGGTGGAAAAAGCCCACCCGGATGTGTTCAACATTCTTCTGCAGGTATTGGAGGATGGCCGCCTGACCGACGGGCAGGGCAGGACCGTCGACTTCCGGAACACGGTCATTGTCATGACCTCAAACCTGGGTTCGGACATCATCCAGCAGCAGGCCGGCGAGGAGAACTACGAGGTGATGAAGAATGCCGTCATGGAAGTCGTCGGCACCCATTTCCGCCCCGAGTTCATCAACCGGGTGGACGAAGTGGTGGTGTTCCATCCGCTGGCGGAGAGCCAGATCCAGGGTATTGCCCGGATTCAGATCGAATCTCTGAGCAAGCGCCTGAAAGAGCAGGATATGAAGCTGGACCTGGATGACGCTGCGATGGAGTTGCTGGCCGAAGTCGGGTACGACCCGGTATATGGCGCGCGGCCTTTGAAGCGGGCTATTCAGCGAATGATCGAGAATCCGCTGGCTCAGCGTTTGCTACAGGGAGAGTTTGTGCCGGGGGATGTCATCAAGGGTACGGTGGAGGACCACCACCTGGCATTCGCCAAGGCTTGAACTTGAAACCGGGGTCAGATGAAAGCTTTCATCTGACCCCTTTTTTTCGTCTTACTGTTCTTCCGGTCCGCAGTTCTCTTCTGCAATCCGCTCAAATTCTGCCCGCTTTTCGGCAATTTCCTCTGGGCTGAGGTAGCGTTGCTCGCCATTTTCTTCAATGCGGATTCGTGCGTTACGGTCAATCACGTCCAGGTTGGAGCGTGCGGTCGCGCAGTTCGCCTCACGCTGTTTTCTGCGGGCCTCCTCAACTGCCGTTTCTTGGCGCTGTTCCGCCTGCTCGTTCTGCTGTTCCTGCATATTCTGCAGACGCTCCTGGGGGCTCTGCCTGTTGCCAGACGCGTCGGAAGAGGTGCCGGAGCGAACATTGACTCGTTCGGCCTTTGAGCCCGTAGGCTGCCGGTCCCCAAAATGGGTAACCCCGTTTTCATCGGTCCATTTATAGACAGAGGCGCTCATGGCGACACCTGGTACAACGGCCAGTAATAAGGTCAGCGTCAGGATTTTTCTGTTCATGGCTCTACTCGCGTGTGTTCACTGCTCCCGGGCAGGCAGACAACCTGGATAAACCGGGCCCGTTTTTTCTCAGCTTATTATTCCCTATCATGCCACCAGTGTTGCGGATTTTCTTCTGTCTGGTTCAAATCTTTGTATCGGATTTGTGTCAAGTATGGCAGACCTTCGGCCAGTATAGGCACAGAAACCTGCAGCGGCTATTGACAGGTAGCCGCCTTCGCCACTGGTGTTCCTTCCTATATCTACGCATTTCACCGCT
>PYVH01000018.1 GCA_003030785.1 Marinobacter sp. B9-2
CGAACAGAATCGTCAGCAGCAGCTGACCACCCCGGGTGCCCAGCGCCAGCATAACGCCCAGTTCCGGGGTGCGCTCCATCACTGACATCACCATGGTGTTCATGACACCGATGGCCACCACGACGAAGACCACCGCCAGAATGAGATAGAAATCCACCTGGCTCATTTCCACCATCTGCACCACCACCGGGAGCAAGGTCTCCCAGTCCTGGGCCACCAGTCCATCGTTGGTCAATTGCGGCGACTGGTTCAGGGTTCGCGCCAGGCCGGTACTCTCTGCGCGGTCTGACAGCCTAAGCACGATCCGCGAGACTTCATCTTCCAGCAGGCCACCCAGGCGGCGGGCGGCGTTGATATCGGTGAAGACATACTCGGTGTCGAACAGGTCACTGCCAGTGCGATAGATACCGCGGATGGCCTGGGCACTGGAGGCAAGATCTCCGCCAGCCTGCTGGACCGTATTGACCAGCTTGTCCCCCAGCCGGGCGCCCAGCTCCTCAGCCAGCTTCTGGCCAATCACGATTCCCGTCTTCCCGGATTGAACGTAAGTGCCCTGCTCCATGTACCCGGAAAGCTCGGTAACCGCCCTTTCCTGCTCCGGTGCAATACCCACCAGCTCCACCGGCAGGCTCTCCCCGGGGTTGGCCACCATGGCACGCAGCAATACCCGGGGCGCGGCCGCCTCAACCTCAGGATGCTCCTGCAATCGCTGTTGCAAGGTTCGATTGTCGGCAATACGTAAATCTGGCGACAGATCCACGTCGTGACCCTTTGCCATCACCTGCACATGCCCGCTGAGCTGCTGGGTCGAGTTCTGGATCATCTGCTCGAAGAAACCATCGGCGAAGGCGTACAGGAATAGATAGGCCGCCAGCCCGAATGCAGTGGCCGAGGCGGTAATCATCGACCGTCGCGGGTTTCGGAATACCGAACGGAGTGCCATTTGTGCGAAAATCAGCAGCCGGTGATCCGACGTCACCTGCCAGTGAATCCGGCGGATGCGATTGACCACCGCGCGCCGTGCCCCCATCGCCTCCAGCGGGCTGTTGCGACCCGCGTTCCAGGCCGGGAGGGCGGCCGCCAGCAGGGCTACCGACACCACCACAATGCCAATCACAACCAGGCGCTGAGCTTCGATGGTGGGATAAACGATGCCACTGAGCCCCGGCATGGTATCCATGGCCTTGATGTAGGCGCTGAAATCCAGCCCATTGCTACTGAAATAGCCGGTCACCGACAACCCAAGTACCAACCCCAACAGGTAGCCGAGACCGGCCAGAACCGTTGTTTCGAGAAGCACCAGCCAGACGATGCGACTGCTGGGTGTGCCCAGCGCCATCATCACCCCAAACTCCCGGCTGCGCTCCAGCACCGACATCAGGATGGTGTTGACGATGCCGGCGGCCACGACCACGAACACCACCAAAATCACGATGTAGGCGACGGCGTCGTGAAAGGCAACCATCTGCACCAGCGATGGCATCAGCGCCGGCCAGCCCAGCACTTCCACCTTTCGATCGCGCAGCTGATTCCCGACAGTGCCGACCACCTCGTCGAGCCGGTCAGCATCCTGCACGCGGGCCGCGATCTCGGTAAACCGCCCCTGAAAGGCATACAGCGACTGAGCGGCCGCCAGGGGCATCTGGGCCACGAAGCCATCAATACGCTTGATACCGGTCTCGAATACGCCCACCACTTCGAACCGGTCGGCGCCAATAGAGCCGTCCGACGCCTGCACCACCAGTACCAGCTCGTCGCCCGGGGAGACATCCAGGGCACCGGCGGCATCGACGCCAACAAGAATTTCATTGCCGCGTTCCAGGTAGCGACCACGGACAATCGACCGGTCAAGCCGGGTGACCCGTGATTCCGTCGCGCTGTCGACGCCCATCACCTGTAATGCCCGTGACTGGTCTTCACGGCTGGCCAGGGCATGGCCCGTCACCCGGGGGGTGGTTGCCGCCACACCGGCTACGGCCGATACCTCCTCTGTGAGATTCCAGCGCTCGGCCAGGGCAATGTTCATCTCCCTGTCATCGTGAAAGCCCCGCTGATGTACCTTCAGGTCGCCGGTCACATAGCCCGTCATGTTGTTGATCATCTGGGCGTTGATGCCATCAATGAATGCCCAGAGAAACACTAGCCCACCGACACCGACGGCCACCGACAACAGTGTGATGGCCGTACGCCGACGATTGACCCGAAGGTTGCCAAAAGCCAGACGTAGCCACGCCATCACGACCGTATTTCCTCACGCTCGACGCGGCCATCGCGGAGATGGATTACCCGCCGCGCGCGTTCCATCACCATCGGGTCATGGGTGGAGAAGACAAAGGTAATGCCATGCTCGGCATTGAGCTTACGCATCAAGTCCAGTAGCGCCGCGCCGGTCGTGGAATCGAGATTGGCCGTGGGCTCGTCGGCCAGGACAATCGCGGGCTTGCTGACAATCGCCCGGGCCACCGCAACACGCTGTTGCTGGCCGCCAGACAGTTCATGGGGCAGGCGCCGCTCCAGCCCTTGCAGGCCGACCTCCACCAGAATACGCCGGGCCCTCACTGTGGGTTGCGCAGCCGGCGCAATGAAAACACCTCTTCATCGATCGACAGGTCGAATTCAATAGAGTCAATCGTGATCACCGTGCGGGACTCGGGGTTATCGGCGTCCACCATCGTCCAGCGGGTGGGTATCCGCCGCCCATCCATGGTTTTGATCTGCTCATAGGTCATGCGCTTGACGATCTGATCGCGCTCGTCGTAGTAGGCAAGCGAAACCGGGATCGAGTCCTCCCGAACATTGAATTCAAGACGGCTCCACACTACCGGGGCATCAGGTCGGGGCGTCGAGACAACCCGATACACAGCCACCTCACCGGAATCGTCGGTTTCGACCAATTCGTGGGTGTAGTCCTCGACGAACGAGCTTTCCTTGACCAGGTCGTCGTTGCTGAAGTTGGAGCCCATCCATGGCTGGAGCATCATCGACGGTGGGATCTTGATGGTGCGATCAACTTTGGGCAAGTAATTCCACATGGCATCGCCGATGCGCAGCGAGCCGATGCCGGCCTCTTTTTTGGGCGCGTGAATGCGAATCAACGTATGCTCCGGACGATTCATCCAGGCTTCCAGTTCCAGTGTGCGAGTCCAATACTCAGACTCGATCCGCATAGTGAAACGCCCGTGATTGCTGTCGGACCACAGAGTCTGTTCCATGCCTTCAATCAAGGAAACTGCCGAGGGAGGGCCCGCGATAAGCCGACCTGATGCGGCAAACAAAAGGAGAACGCTAATCCAGACTCTCATTGACTACTCCCTTTTCTACTATGAGCGACGGATCACCTTTGCCTGTTCCCCGACAGCGGAACCGCTTGTTGTTTTCCGAGGCGCTTTGACAACGATCACCAAGCCGACAATTGTGATTCCTATCCCGATCATCTCCAGTGATGTGAAAGTTTCGCCGAACAAAAGCATTCCGATAGCGAGACCGAAAACAGGCGTTAAAAAAGTAAACGAATTGAGGCTGTTCAAGGGCGCGCTGGCGAGCAAGGCATACCAGAGCACAACCATCATTGCCGTTGCCGGAATGGCCAGAACGAACATGGCCGTCGTAAATGACCAAGTCCAATCAATCTCGAAGCCCTCGCCCAAGCTCACGGATGCTATTCCCAGAAACACTGAACCTATGACAAGCTGGATGCCCATTGACCAATAGATATCATCGCTGCCGGCCTGGTATTTAAGCAGCACATTTCCAATGGCGGTTCCGATGGCTCCACCAAGAACATAGACGGCCCCTGAAAATCTGGCGTTACCAAACTCCATCTCTGGCATCGCTAGCACCACAACACCAATAAAACCAATCAAAAGGCCCACAAACACACGCCCGGTCACCACCTCTCGAACGATAAAAAACGAAAGAACCGCCGCAAACAGTGGTTGCGCATTGGCCAGAACCGTTGCAAGCCCCGGTCCCAGCTTGCCAGCACCGAGAAACATCCCTCCAAGCCCCATACCCGTGTAACTGAGGCCAATTACGGCCAGCATTAGAAGCTGGCGAAGCGAATAACTAGGCCGACCATCTTTTGTAAAAGCGAGCAGAATCAGACAGAGCCCTGCCAGCAATGCGCGTAAAGCGGCAAAAAGCAAGGGTGGCGCGTCCGGCAATCCCACCACAATAAAAGGAAAGCAGATCGCCCAAAGAAAGGCGACAAGAACCATCCCAGCGACTGCACGTATCGAAAGTGATTGGTTCACCAACGGCTCCTTTATCTACCCATCAAATGAGTAGAGCTCTTGTTCAAGCTTGCCGCCCCAATCCGCGCAATCGCGGCAAAAACCTGGGAGTTTTGTTGGCATAGTGCCGCCAGGCTTCCCCGAACGTTTTCTCTGCCTCCCGCTCCTCACTGATCGATAAGCGGGCATACATCCAGAGCAAAACCGGAAACATCGCCAGAGTTATAAGTGTTGGCCACTGCAGAAGGAAGCCAAACATAATCAAGACAAAGCCGACATACTGAGGATGCCGAACATACGAATAGAGCCCACTCGTAGCCAGCTTTCGCTCTTTTTGCGCCGCGTACAGGGTTCGCCACCCGGCGGCAATCAAGTAAAAACCTCCACCAATAAACACCGTACTCAACAAGTGGAAGGGGCCGAAATGGGGAGAACCCTGCCAACCAAAAAGCATTTCAAGCAGGTGCCCGCTATCGTGGGCAAGCCAATTTACATCGGGGTATTGAGTCTGAAGCCAACCGGATAGAAAATAGAGTGTCAACGGGAACCCATACATCTCAGTGAATAATGCCACGAGAAACGCGCTGAACGCGCCGAAGGATCGCCAGTCTCGTTGGGTCTGTGGCTTAAAAAAACTGAAAGCGAAGAAAATAAAGATCACCGAGTTTAGAACCACCAGTCCCCAAAGACCGTAATCGGACGAAGCATCAGTCATCGCGTTGGCCTCCACTCTTGCCTTCCGGTTGATCGTGGTGATTATGGCCACCGTGATTCCCATGCCCTCCATGCATAAACATATGAATAAACGGGCATGCCAGAAGGATTAACCACGGCAAAGCACCCAGAAGGTGAACCTTATGTTCGCCCCAGAGCAAAACCAAAGCGATGACCGCAAAAATTGCCAACGTAATCTTGAAACGCTTATCCATATAGATTCCCTTTGGGAAAAGCTTGTCAGTGGGGCTTACTGGCTAGTATGCCTCTAGCGATATTTGGTGACCTATCCCGTCCAAAGAAACGTCATCGATAATCTCCAGAGAGCCCGGATCAAGCACCCAGAGCTTGGCTTCGGCCCGACTGGTGATCAAAAGGCTGCCATCGACGGGAGAGATCGCCGCCCATTGTGAGAGTCGAAGATAGATGGCAAGCACCAATTTACCTAGCAGTAGTTCAACACGCGGAACTGAAACAGACCTGAAAACAGACCTGAAAACAGACACAAGATGTGGATCTATTTGACGCAAATCACAAATGCAAGATAGATTCTTCGAGCATTAAGTAAGCCGTTTCAACCATTGCAAACCTCGAATGACGGACTCCAGATGCCGGAACCTATTTATGAGAACAGACGAATAGCAAACAGCCGGGCCAACGAACTCAACCGCCAATGCTACTGCATCACTCTTGACCGAATAGCCCTCAACAAGAGCCTCCACAACCAGCTTTCAGATGCTGGAAGCGAACTGTCAACGCTCCCGGAGTTCGATCACCTTTTTTCAAACACACCGGTTTTCGTACCCCGAGCCGACATAGCGGAGATGGAGAGGATCGTTCAGTCGATTGAAGCGGCCTCAGAGCTTCCCTCGTACCGAGAACGAGTACTTTCCTGGGCACCGGAAATCGCACAGTTCAATCCAGGGCCCATCGGGGCGTTCATGGGCTATGATTTTCACATGGGTCCCGACGGCCCCCGGCTGATCGAAATCAACACCAACGCCGGTGGCGCCTTCCTGAACCTTGTCTTGTCGAGAGCCCAGCGCAATTGCTGCGACCCATCTCAACAACCCACAACACCCCAGCAGCCGCTCGACGGATTCGAGGACGCGGTGTTCTCAATGTTCAAACAGGAGTGGCAAAGCCAGCACGACAATTTCGGGCCCAGTTGCCTGGCCATAGTAGACGATGCCCCAAAGACACAATTTATGTTCCCCGAATTCCAGTTGGCCCAACAGATTCTCCGAGCCAAAGGAATTGATACATTGATACTCGATCCACAGGAGCTTCAGTATGCCGGCGGTACGCTGACAGCCCGCGGTAAGCCCATTGATATGGTCTACAACCGTCTGGTGGACTTCGCATTGGACGCCGCGCCCCATGCGGCATTAAGGCATGCCTATCTGGATGGCGCCGTGGTGGTAACGCCTAATCCCCATGTGCACGCTGTGCTGGCTGACAAGCGAAACCTGGCCCTGCTATCCGCACCCCACTCCCTTCGAGACTGGGGGCTCAATGAGGCCGATGCAGGCTACCTGGAGAGAGCCGTGCCGAAAACCAGGCAGGTTTCGAGGAACGACGCGGCTGAGTTGTGGAGTGCGCGACGTCATCTGTTCTTCAAGCCGGTTGCCGGCCATGGCAGCAAAGGCGTCTACCGGGGCGACAAACTAACCCGGCGCGTTTTCGAGAACATCCTGAATGGTGGCTACATCGCCCAGGACCTTGTCCCCGCTGGAGAACGAACCCTGAGAATTGACGATGCAGTGGTCACCCGAAAAGTCGACATTCGGCTGTATACCTACGCCGGCAAAAGTATGCTGGTTGCGGCGAGGATATACCAAGGCCAGACAACCAATTTTCGTACCCCCGGAGGTGGATTCGCTCCGGTTTTTCAGGTGTGATTATTACCTTTTCAATGAGCCAATATTTGATCGCATTAATGAAGAATTCCAGATTTTTGGTTTAGCGAACTGTAGAACATTAAGTTACTTAAGCACGGTCCGGACCTATGAAAGCATAGGCCCGGAGACCCCTCGGCGCTTATTCGTTGGTGAACGTCACAACATCTTTTTAAACTGCCCGTAGTCTCCTCCGGTACGCAGTACCAGAGTGATGTCGTTGTCGTTCCGATTTCTGAAAAACCAGCCATGATTGCCGGTAAAGGCTGCCTCCAGCTCGCCTTCGTCTTCAGGCACGCCCCGGCCTTTTTCGTAGGAAATTGACTGACCACCTCCATCACCATGGGTATCGAAGTTGATCGGGCCACCTTCTGACACCCAGGAGAACCGGGCTGTAGCACCTTCCTCCATAGTAAGTTTGAATTCGGTGCCTTCTCCCGGTGTGAGAATCACGCGCACTTCATCCTGCCACTGCGGTTCCGCAATTTCTGGTGCAGGCGCAGATTCTGGCTCAGAAGGCGCAACCTCTGCTTCCGGTGAGGGGGCTGGCTTCTCAACGGCTTCATCCACGACAGGTGCATTGACTTCCGGCGCCTGTCGCTCAGTTGAGGATTGAACAGCAACCATCTGAACAGCCTCGTCAGCAGCAGCCTCTTCGGCGAGCTGCTCCTTGATCTCACCCATTTCAGTCAGGCCTAAAAGGCGACCTGCGCCGGTTGGGTCCAGGGCGTACTCGGCGGGCATGACCACGGTTACCAGCAGAACCAGCGCCACAATAGCGGCAATGATGGTGGATCGAACCAGTTTGGCAGTGCTGGGCAGTTCTTCACGGTTGGGTATATCGGTGTTGTACATAAAAAATCTCCAGAATCAGGCGACAAAGTAACCGGTGAGCTGATAGCCAAAGAGCAGAAAACCTGCACTCATCATGGCCACGTTGGCGGTGTAGGCATGGCGGAAAAAGCCGTCGGTTTTACGCCAGAAGCTGATAGCAATGAGGATCATGGCCAGGGCGATGAGCTGTCCGATTTCCACACCCACATTGAAGGCGAGGAGGTTCGGAATCAGGCCGTCCGGCGAGATGTCGTATTCGATGATCTTGGTGGACAGGCCGAAACCATGGAAGAACCCGAAAATCAACGTGGCGGCTTTGGTGTTGGGCTGGAAACCAAACCACCGCTGATAGGCACCGATGTTGTCCAGTGCCTTGTAGACGATGGACAGACCGATAATCGCATCAATGATGTAACTATTGATGCCCACGTTGAAGTACACCCCCAGCAGCATCGTGGTGGAATGCCCCAAGGCAAACAGGCTCACGTAGATCGCGATGTGCTTCATCTGGTAGAGGAAGAAAATGACACCCAGCAGGAACAGCAGGTGGTCATATCCGGTGACCATGTGTTTGGCCCCCAGATAGATGAACGAAATAAGGTTTATCCCGGTAATTTCCTGGATGTACCCCTTGTCGCCCTGAGCCACGGCATGGGCGAGTACGTCGGTACTCAGCCCCAGCAAGCCCAAAGTCAGAAATATCCAGAGTAGGCGATTGCCTGTGCCCGTTGAGGACACACCACGGCATCGGCCTGTCAAGTTTGACAACATAAAGACTCCAATCGAATGTGTTTTCTCGGGCCGCCTAAGCGGCAAGAATCAAGCAGGAAGGAGTGCTTTTGGAGGACGTTCAAGCCGATAGCGCAAGCTGCGGGGGAAATCATCGGCAAAGGGCACGGGCTGCCGGAGAACGGTCAGGCTTTGGGAAATAAGGGGAACCCTTAGCTGGTCCACTGTCTCGTGGGTATGATTGCCAGCATCATGATGCACTGATGATGTCTCTGGCTCTTCGTCAAAATCATGGGTGTGTCCATGCGCACCATGACTGCTCGCTTGGCCGTCAAACTGCGATTCCCAGTCGCCTGCCAAGTTGGCCACACCATGAGAGAATGACTCGCCAATCACCGACAGTGACAGGCCCGCCAATGCAAGGAGTATGACGAGCGTTGGAAGCAGTTTTCTCGGGTGAATGGCCGAAATCATCAATCTACTGCGTCGAGTCTGTGGTTGGATTTCAACGAGAACGGAGGATACCATCCCCCCGTGGGGGATAGGAATTAAACATGGTAAATGATCACACGCATCAATCTCACCCGAACATTATCAAACGTCTGAAGCGGGCAAACGGCCATCTTGAAAGCGTGATTGACATGATTGACCAGGGACTGGCAGTGTGCCTGAATGCGCTTTTTATAGACTGTAGGCGACTCGGGCTGATGCGAGACGACTGAGACAATAGCCGCATGAATGTTTGGGCCTATCGCCCACACATGCAGATCACTGACTTTGGCATCGTCGTCTTCGACGGCCTGTCTGACGGTTTCCTCCATGTCCTGATGCTGCTCGTCGAGGAGGACCTTTGAGGTCTCTTTCAGCAGATGCCAGGACCAACGGGTTACCAGAATCGCACCGATAATCCCCATCATCGGGTCCATCCAGTTCCACCCGGCATATTTACCCGCCAGAAGGGCAACAATAGCAAGGACTGACGTCAGCGCATCCGCAAGTACATGAAGGTAGGCCGCACGGCGGTTGTGGTCATGGTGATGATGGTGGTGACCGTGATCATGGCCGTGACTGTGACCATGATCATGGCCTGCATCCCCCAGTATCCAGGCTGACACCCCGTTGACCACCAGGCCAATGATGGCCACAAAAATAGCCCCATCGAAAGAAATGGGGACGGGCTGAATAAAACGCCCGACGCTCTCGATGACCATGTAGAGCGCAAAGACAGCCAGCAGAATCGCGCCGGTAAAGCCGCCCAGCGCATTGACCTTCCCCGTCCCGAAAGAGAACCTGGCGCTGCCCGCGTTTTTCCTGGCATACGCATAGGCGAAGGCGGCAATACCCAGAGCCACCGCGTGCGAACCCATGTGCAGGCCATCAGCCAGCAAAGCCATTGAGCCATAAACGATCCCGTCCAGGGTCAAAACCAGCTTTTGACCTATCCCCCCTGGGGGGATGGCATGAGAATGCTACTGTAGCCAGATGGCTTCAACAACCTTGACAGAGGGGGCAGTGTCCGATTCGGCATACTCTCACCCTCCCCCCGATGAAGACGAGTAAACCAAGGTGCTATCGCTTTCCAACATGGCTTACGATCTGGAAGACCTCATCAGCCCTGCGCTCACGGGGCCAGGGGTCATGTCGCTGAACCTGGTTGTGAGCTTTGCAGGGGTGCAGTCATGCCTTATCCGATCCGGTCCATGGCTCAGCGGCCCGGTGTTGCTTACAACCCTCCCGGGGTGCCGTCAGCGGCTCATGATGCAGCGCCTTCAACAGGCCAGCTGTCATAGCAACGATAACCAGCGAGAATGGCAGGGCCGCGAGGATGACCGCATCCTGGAGGACGGCAATACCTCCCGCCACTAGCAATACCGCGGTCAATACTCCGTTGCCAATGGCCCAGCCTGCTCTCGACGCCTTGGGAGGCTCAAGCTGCCCTCCTGATAAAATGATATTGACCACCAATGCGCCGGAGTCAGCAGACGTTATAAAGTAGATGCTGATAAGGAGCGTTGCCACCAGACCCATCAAAAATTTAATTGAGTCAGTCGTCTGCAGGTGCTCAATGGTCGCGAAAAGTGCATAGGCGATGTCTTTATTGACCGCCTCAACAATTCCGCCACCCCCGAATAGCTCGCTGTGGAGTGCAGCGCCCCCCATCACCGAGATCCATACAAAAGTCACCAGCGTTGGTAGGAGAAGAACCCCGAAAACAAACTCTCTCAGGGTGCGGCCGCGGGATATCCGGGCGATAAACAACCCGACAAAAGGTGACCAGGCCAGCCACCAGCCCCAGAAAAACACCGTCCAGGTCGATTGCCAATTTCCCGGTTCATTGGCGCCAACATAGAATGTCATGATCAATAGACTATCCAGGTAACCGCCAATTTCCTGCACCAACAACCCTGCCATGTAATCAAAGGGGCCAATAATCATAAAGGCGGCGAGTAAAATCAGCGTTAGCCAAAGATTTACCTCACTCAATATTTTCACGCCCCGCCTGACCCCAGAAACCACCGAAATCGTCGCGATTACAGTAACCACGGCGACCACCGACAGCTCCACCCAAAGAGACGCCTCCACGGAGAAAAGCCACTTGAGCCCCGTGCCAGTCTGACGGGCTCCCAGCCCCAGCGTCGTCGCCAGACCAAATACAGTCGCAAAAACAGCGAGCGCGTCAACGACGTGCCCCCAAAAGCCAAAGATTCTTTCACCAATAAACGGGTACAGCGCTGATCGTGGCGCGAGCGGGAGATCATGGCGATAGCTGAAGTATCCGAATGCAATCGCGACCAACGCAAAAATAGCCCATCCGTTCAGACCCCAGTGGAAAAACGACAATTGAATTGCAGTAGACGCAGCGGAGGGAGTAAAGCCCTCCGAAGTAAAAGGGTTACCCTGAAAGTGCATGATTGGCTCGGCGATGCTCCAGAACAGCAGCCCCACACCCGTGCCGGCCGCAAACAGCATCGCCAACCAGGGAAAAAGCCGGTATTCCGGTTGTTCGTAGTCTTTACCAAGGCGCACGTTCTTGTAACGCCCCAGCCCTAGCCAAATAACAAATGCCGTCAGAAACGCAACCAGTGCCACATACCACCAGCGCAGCAGACCATCCACGTACGAGGAAACATAATCAAGCGCATACGCAAACTCAGACTGCCAGATCAGCGCGCCAGCGAGGGTCAAACCAATGGCGCCAATGCTGAATAGTGACGGCAAGATGGGTTGTTGGAGATGGCTATTGCCTTTTTCGTTCCACATGATGATTAGCCTTTTATTATGTCCTGGTCTGCCAATAGCGATGCTCGTATAAATTACGAAAAATGCTGCAGTTATTATCTGAATTCACGACCCCAGGGGAGCGGTACCAAGGCTCATCCTCAGCATCTTCTTATTGCAGGTAACAACAAGAACCAATCCCGACAGCAGCACCAACAACACACCCCAGATCAAATAGGTATAGAGCATCGGCATAAAAAATCATCCTGGCTCAGTGTTTGTTCACAAGATTGCGGGGTGCACCCTCAATGAAGCCAACAATGTTTTCGCCGGTGGTTGTGAGGATTCTTTCGACAGCCTCTTTCGTATTGAACGCACTGTGCGGGGTGACGATGACGTTTCTCATGTGCTGAAGAACATGGTTGGCGAACAGCGTTTCCAGATCATGTTTCTTGTCAAAAAAGGAGCGGATCAATTCCGCCTCCTCCCTGATGGAGGGCTCATCCGGCAGCACATCAAGACCGGCAGCCGACACTTTCCCATCCGCCAGCGCGAACAGCAACGCCTGAGTGTCAACAATGGAGCCGCGAGCGGTATTAATCAGGACAACCCCGCGCTTCATCCGCGCGAACTCCCTGTCCGACAGAAGATGCTTGGCCGATTTGCTGCCAGGTACGTGCAGCGTCACCACATCGGACTGCTCAAGAAGACGATCCAAATCGACGTAAGACACGCCATACCGGTCGGCGAATACGTCATCCGGCCTGGGATCGCAGGCAAGAACGTTCAGGCGAAACCCCTGCGCTATTTCTACAACACGCTTTCCGATAGACCCGGTACCGATCACTCCCAGGGTTTTGCCTTGCAGGTCGAACCCCTGCAGGCCTTTCTGAGAAAAATCCCCCTTGCGAGTGCGATTGATCGCCTCCGGAATCTTGTGGCTAATGGCAAGGAGCAGCGCAAAAACATGCTCTGCTACCGTCTGGTCACCGTAGACGGGCACATTGCTGACCGGAATCGAATTTCTGGTACAATAATCCAGATCAATATGGTCGTATCCCGTCGACCGGGTAGCGACAAACTGCAGATGTTCAAAGCACTCCAGGACCGAATGGTTCAGGGCTGAATGAACGAAGGGGGAGATGATATCGGCGTCCCTGTATAGCCCAACGTTGCCTGTTCCGAGTTCCTCGTCCGTGAAAACAACCTCATGATTGCAGCAGGCCTGCTGCAAAATATCGCACTCCCACTTCTCTGCCTCAAAGAACACAATTTTCATTAGCTTTCCCTGGCCAAACTCATTTTTACTCCGACCTCAGCACAGGTAGCCACAGGATGGGGCTACCTGTGCTGAGGTCATCGATATGGTCGTTTCGCGCCTAGACTTTCTCTCGACGCAAACGCAGGGAGTTCATCACCACTGACAACGAGGACGCACTCATTGCAAAAGCGGCAAAGATCGGTCCTATCAGAATGCCAAAAAATGGGTAGAGTACGCCCGCAGCTATTGGCACACCCGCGCCGTTATAGACCAGGGCAAAAAACAGATTCTGCTTGATATTCCGCATCGTCGCCTGGGACAGCCGCCTGGCGCGGACAATGCCGTCGAGGTTACCCTTAACCAGGGTAAAGCCCGCACTCTCAATGGCGACATCCGCGCCGGTTCCCATCGCAATGCCAACATCGGCCTGGGCCAGGGCGGGTGCGTCATTTACGCCGTCCCCCGCCATCGCTACCTTGCGCCCCTGGCTCTGAAGTTCGCGAATGATGCTGGCCTTGTCCTCTGGCAGCACATCGGCACGAATCTCATCGATACCGAGTTTACCCGCCACCGCCTTTGCCGTGCGCTCATTGTCGCCAGTTGCCATGATTATGCGGAAACCAGCGGCGTGTAGCGCCTTCAGCGCAGCGGGTGTCGTTTCCTTGACTGGGTCAGCAACACTGACCAGGCCCGCAACAGCGCCCTCAAGCACCACAAACATGACCGTTTCGCCCTCGTCGCGCCGGCCATTGGCTACCTCCATCAGATGGCCGCCGTCCAAGCCCAGTTCCTCCAGCAGCTTGGCATTGCCCAATGCCACCGGGTTGCCATCCACAACACCCTTAACCCCCTTGCCTGTAACGGCTTCAAAGTCATCGGCCTTTCCAAGCATTACGTTACGCGCCTCGGCGCCGGAAACGATGGCTTCGGCAAGTGGATGCTCTGACCCCTTCTCCAGTGTGGCAGCAAGCCTGAGGACCTCGGTCTCGTCATGACCCGATTCCGGCAGCACAGCCACGAGCCTGGGCTTGCCTTCCGTCAAGGTACCGGTTTTATCCACAATCAAGGTATCCACCTTGGCAAAACGCTCCAGGGCTTCGGCGTTCTTGATCAGCACACCCAACTGGGCGCCTCGCCCTGTCGCCGTCATGATTGACATGGGCGTAGCCAACCCCAATGCGCAAGGGCAAGCGATGATAAGCACCGCTACCGCAGACACGAGCGCATACGACAAAGCTGGCGCCGGTCCCCAGATGGCCCACGCCACAAAGGACAGGGCGGCTATGGCAATAACCGCCGGTACGAACTTGCCGGCCACCATATCGGCAAACTTCTGGATAGGCGCGCGGCTGCGCTGGGCATTGGCAACCATCTCGACGATTTGACTGAGCGTAGTATCCGCGCCAACCCGGGTCGCCTCCATAACAAGGCTTCCGGTACCGTTGATGGTGGCCCCGGTGACCTTGTCTCCTTCCACCTTCTCTACCGGAACTGGCTCCCCGGAAATCATCGACTCATCAATGGAAGAGCGACCTTCAACAACCACGCCGTCAACGGGCACCTTATCACCGGGCCGAACACGCAGGTGATCACCGACCTTCACATCCTCCAGAGCGACTTCTTCCTCGGTTCCATCGGGCCGGATCAGGCGCGCCGATTTCGCGGCCATGTCCAGCAACGCACGTATGGCTTTACCTGTGCCCTCACGGGCCCTCAGCTCCATCACCTGGCCCAGCAGAACCAGCGTGACGATAACGGCTGCCGCCTCAAAATAAACGCCGACGTTTCCTTCAGAATCCCGGAAGCCTTCCGGGAAGATCCCTGGCACAAGGACCGCTACGATGCTGAAGATATAGGCTGCCCCAACTCCCATGCCGATCAGGCTGAACATGTTCAGATTCATTGTGCGAAACGAATTGTAGCCCCGGACAAAGAAGGGCCAGCCGGACCAGAGAATCACGGGCGTGGCGATCACGAGCTCAATCCAGAGCGAGACCCGCTCACCAAAGAATTCGCGAACGGCCATGATGCCAACATAGGGGGTCATGGTCAGAATCAGCAGGGGGACCGTAAAGACCAAGGCAACCCAGAAACGGCGGGAGAAGTCCACCAGCTCCGGGTTGGGGCCCTCATCGTCAACGGCGGCAGACTCCGTTTCCAGCCCCATGCCACAGATAGGACAGGCGCCGGGCTTGGTCTGGCGCACCTGAGGGTGCATGGGACAGGTGTAGACCACACCCGAATATCCAGGCGGCACGCGATCATATTTCCGGTCATCACCTGACGGTTTTTCATGCTCTCCGGAACACTGGTGCGAATGACCGGAATGATGGTGCGAATGACCGGAATGGGAGCTCGTTCCGGCCTGCTCCATAGGCACAAGGTGCATTCCGCATTTGGGGCAGTCTCCTGGCTCGTCGGATACCACCTCCGGATGCATCGGGCAGGTATACTTCCCCCCTGCTTCTCCGGCTACAGTATTCTCGTCATTCTCGTCACGAGCGCTATTATGTTTTGCAGACATCGTCCGTTCATCCTTTCGTTTGTTCCAGGCCAGCCACACAGTGTTCGACCTGGCTCCCGGTAATGGAATTGCCGCATGATGGTTTATCATCCCACTACACCAGACTGAACTGAACCTGAAAAGGACTTTAGCGCCATTTCTTTTTTGACTGGCATCAACTTTTCGCAACTGCCAGTGCACCAAGATACATATTCACAGGGATGTTCAGTTGAAATTCAGCCTTTGCCTATACTGTGGTTACACTGGGGATTTGGCAGGATCGTTCACTCTTTTTCAGGAAACCGGAGGCAAATATGGCCGTTCAGGGAATTATTCGGGTCGCCATCAATGGCTATGGCGTTATTGGCAAACGGGTAGCTGACGCCGTTGCCGTACAGAAAGACATGGCCCTGGCCGGCGTGGCTGACATTGCCACGGACTGGCGGCCACGGGCCGCCCTGCACAAGGGATACTCGCTTTACGGCGCCACTTCGGAGCATGCCGCCAGCATGAGGGCCGCAGGGCTTGATGTCTCCGGCACGCTTGACGACCTGCTTGAGGCCGCGGACATCGTGGTGGACTGTACACCAAAACACCTGGCCAGCAAGAATATCGAAATCTACCGGCGGCTTGGCATCAAGTACATCGTTCATGGCGGCGAGACACATGAAAGCACGGGCCATTCATTCGTTGCCGAGGCCAATTACGCGAGTGCTGTCGGCCGTGACGGCACGCGCGTTGTATCGTGCAACACAACGTCGATCATTCGTACCCTGTCAGCGCTCAAACGCCACGGCTTGCTGGACCGGGCACGGGGAACCCTTCTGCGCCGGGCCACCGATCCCTGGGAGAGCCATCAGGGCGGGATCATGAATACCCTCGTGCCAGAGCCGGAGATTCCCAGTCACCAGGGCCCGGATGCCCAAAGTGTCGACCCGGACCTGGATGTGGTAACCATGGCGGTCAAGGTTCCGGAGACACTGGCCCATCTGCACTACTGGTCCGTTCAACTGACACGTGAGGCGAGCAAGGACGAAGTGCTCGACGCGTTTCGCACTTCCTCCCGCATCGCCCTTATCCGGATCAGTGACGGGCTCAGCGCGATCAACAGCGTCAAGGAGTTGATGGCCGACCTTGGCCGGCCTCACGACAGCCTGTATGAAGTCGCGCTTTGGGAAGACATGCTCAAGGTGCAGGGTAATGAGCTGTTCTATGCCTATATGGTCGACAACCAGGCGATTGTTGTTCCGGAAACCATCGATGCCATACGCGCACTTACCGGGGCCGAACCCGATGCGGAAACGTCGATCAGAGACACCAACGACAGCCTGGGTATCGGCTCTTTGGGGTTATAGATATGGACGGCAACCCCGGCGACGCCGCCTGTGAACCCGAGGGCGGGGCCGTGAAGGGTGTGTTCAGGCTGTTCGGTGAGGGAGACGAACTCTATGCGGAGATGATTCGCTCGGTCCGTGCTGCCACCCAGCGTATCTTTCTTGCTTCGTATATCCTGGCGGCGGACGAGGTGGGGACTGAACTGCTTGATGAACTGATGAAGCAGTCCCGCCACGGCCTCGACGTGCGCATTCACGTTGATGCGCTGGGCTCAAGTGGCGTCCTTACGCGGCTGCACCGGCGCCAGCTCAGGGCCGCCGGCGTCCGTCTACAGCGCTTTCACCGCTGGAGTTGGCGGCAACCGATGCGTTACAACCGTCGCGACCATCGCAAGCTGCTGGTCATTGACGGCAAAACAGCGTATCTCGGCGGCTTCAACATTCATCGCGAAGGCTCGAGGCGCTATTACGGCCCAAAGCGTTGGCGCGACGTGCATGTGTGCTTCGAGGGGCCTCTGGCGGCGGAGGCTGACGCTCTGTTTGACGCCTTCTGGTGCGGTCACCCTGACTGGAGCCCACAGAGTCATACCATCGGTGACAGCCGGATCACTCCCAATACCACACGCGCCTGCCGCATCCAGCTGCGGTGCTCCATCAAAGACCAACTGGCCGGAGCATCCGACAAAATCTGGCTGGCGACGCCCTATTTCGTACCGGACCGGGGATTACGCAAACAACTTGCTCTCGCGGCCCGCCGGGGAGTCGATGTGCGGATCCTGACCACCGAAAAGACCGACTCGACCCCCGCACAATGGGCTGCCCGCGCCATTTACGGGGAACTGCTGGAACACGGCGTTCGCATATTCGAGTACACACCCCGGCTATTGCATTCCAAAGTACTGCTCGTTGACGATGCCTGGGGCAGCATAGGGACCGCGAACTTCGACTACAGAAGTTTGTTTATTAACTATGAACTGACGCTGATTTCCACAAACGAAGCCTTGAATGGCCAGTTAAGAAACGAGTTCGTAACTGACTTGCAGGATGCCAGTGAAATCACTGGCATCGCCTGGAAACACCGCGGCTTCATAAAAGCCGTGTATGACACGCTTGGCCTGTTGCTACGCAAGTGGCTTTGACGTGGGCCGACTTAGATCGGGGCTCAACTTGCCTGGTATGCCGAACCAGGGGCCCAGCCACCCGGTGCGGCAATGATTAAGGACGCAGCGAGTGCTTTGGTGCGAGTCGAGTCATACCGCCTTGATAATCTCCGACAGCCTATCTCTCACCTCACCCGCAATATGCTTGAGTTGCTCATTATCGATCGCTGTCATGGATAACACGGGATCAACCGCACTGACTTCAACGCCCTCCGGGGTCTCGCGCAGGATGACATTGCACGGCAACATAGCGCCTACCCGGGGTTCCACGCCAATCGCTTCCCAGGCCATGGCCGGATTGCAGGCACCGAGAATTCGGTAGGCGGGCATGTCCTTGTCCAGTTTCTTTTTCATGGTGGCCTTGACGTCTATCTCCGTCAAAACCCCGAATCCCTGATCGGCCAGGGCCTTACGGGTTCGCTCATCCACGGTCTCGAAATCCACATTCTGAATTACGCGATTCATTGTGTAAGACATATACATCTCCTTTTCTTTGGGTAAACCGAGTAAGGCCTACAGTAGCCAGCCCTTCGATATCAACATCTAACCTTTTCAGAACCCATAGCGCACCCCCAGATACAGGTTATTGTTGTCCTGAAACTGACCGAAGAAGGTTTCCTCCCGGGCGCCGAAAAACAGGTTTCCGCCGGCTTCAACAGAGAGATGATCATCAACCTGATAGCCCACCCGGGGGCGCAGGTACGCGTCCCGGTCCGAGGGCGAGTAGAACAGGAACAACGACCACGCCAGATTCTGGCTGTGTGTCAGCCATGTCAGCCGCTGGGTGAGGACGTGGCGATTCTCGTCCCGCACCGGGGCACCAGGGGGCAAGGCCCGCCGGTAGGCCTCAAACTCGCCCATGCGCTCAAGGTAGTATTGCAGGCCCAGGGTCAGGTTACGGGCAATTTCCTGCTCATAGCCGAGCAGCAGGCGCAGCTCGCTGTTGCGCACCGTGGGATCGTCGCCATCGCGGTCGGCGCGGGAATCGTAATAGCCCAGCTCGACGTTGCCGATGCCGGGCCCCACCGGCCCGCGCAGGCTGGCGCCGAGCACCGACAGCGGAGGAAACCTGGCCCGACCGCTGGCCGGATCAGCCCCGGCCGGGCTCTTCCAGAAGCCGTCGTAGCCGTAGAGCGCGACCTCGTAGGCGCCAAGGTTACGGTACAGCCGGGCGGCCCATTCGTCGTCTTCGAACGCGTCCGCCGGGCGGTCCGCCAGTACAACCGCATTGCGCCCGGTCAGCCGCCCTTGCCCTGTGTTGAAGAAAGAGAGACGGCGGCCGTCGATGAAGCGATCAGCGTCAAACCGGGGGGTGTAGACAAGGTCAAGATTGGCCCAGCTGGAAAAAGCCGAGACCTTCAGCGCGTCCGAGGGCGCCTTGAGGTACTCCACATCGCGGCCGATAAAAAACGAGACCCAGTCCTTGGGAAACAGATCGTTGATGAACACCAGGTCGCCGGTTCCCCAGGTTAGTATCTGGCGCCCCAGCTTGACATCGGTGTCCGCGCTCGGCGAAAACACCAGGCTGGCCTCGCGCAGGTCGAAGGCGCCCTCACCCGATTCCAGGTCCACCGACCGATCATCGTCCAGGTCGTCATAGAGAAAATCGCCGGTAAGGCGCAACGTTGCTCCCCGGAAATACTTCTCCGCCTCGAGCTGCAACCGGGTTTCGGCGATGGAGAGATCGCGCTGGCGGGGATCATCGCCCAGCCGGGTTCCGCCGCGGGCCTCCCAGAAGCCGCGCAGACGAAATGGCAGCGCCGCCGCAGCCGGTCGGTCGGTGGTCTGTTCTGCCCCGGCCTCACCCCCGAGGCCTGCCGGCAGGGCCGGTTCCTCGGTATCACTGGCTGGCGCGCCCAGCCCCTCCGGCAGCTCGGGCGCGGCCGCCCATAGCGCCCCGGGCGCCACACCGAGACCGATACCCGCCAGCAACATGCCCCAGAGCAGGCTTCTGGTGTTCATCCACGCCCTCCTGCCCTCAGTGCACCGGTGGTCACTGCAAGTACTCCTTTGGCGCCCGGCGCAGGTAGCGCTCCGAGAAGACGTCTTCCGGCAGGCCCAGGTCATAGTCAATGCCAGTGTAGGTCAGCTCCGTGGTGCCGCCGCTGCGCAGGTTCTCCATCCTCGCCTTGACGACCGTGGGGTAACCCTGCACCTTCTCCACCGCCAGCGCGGTGTAACGCCGGTAGAGGTTGCCACTGTCGTCGACATACTCGGTGCGAACCGGTAGGAACGACTGCTTGTGGATATAGATATCGTAGTAGGCGAACTCAACCTCCCCGGGCCGCTTGGGTGTGTTGCGCACTACGTAGTAATTGTCTGTGGTCTCGATCAGCTCATGGCTGTCGGCATCAATACTGCGCCCGGAGATATCCTCGTAAAAGAAATCCGAGCCGACAAAGCTGGTGCGTTTGTCGGAGGCAGCAATTCGCTTAACCAGATCCAGCGCCGGCAGGTACAGCCAGCGGTCGTCGTCCCGATCCTGGTGTTTCCACACCAGCAGCGTCATCTGGCTCACATCCGCCGGCCGCCGGAAATAGACATAGTACTTCTGCTCGCCACGATAGGCGCTCCCCTCAATGGCATCTGTCTCCGGGCCGTCCCGCCGCAAAATGGTAAGCTCGCGACTTCGGATACGCCCCTGGCGGTCGGTGATGGTCATGGCGACCCTGGCGCGACCATCACGCCCCTGGAAGTAGGAAACCATATTGGCACGATTGACAATGCGCTCCACCGAGGGCGCAGCGCCGGCATCCTGGGCCAGGGCAATGGGCGTGATGCCCAGCGCGATCACCACCAGGGCCAGCTTTTGGAACAGGGTAACAGGCCAGTATCTACTCATTGCACGCCTTCCTCTTGGTTTTGCGGATCCGGGGCGGCCCTGCGGGCACCGGGAAACAGCCATCGTTGCAGCAGGGTTACCAGTGCCGGCAGGATCAGCAGTGTGCTCAGGCCGGCGGTCAACAGAATGGCCGCGATAAATACCCCCACCGTCTGGTAGGGCACGAGCGGTGCGGCCAGCAGCGGCAGGAAACCAACGCCAAGCACGATGGCGTTGCGGGTTATCGCCCGTGCCGGCTCGCCGAACATCGGCGCCACCGAGCGACGCCAGGAGCCTGTCTCAGCCTGGGTGGCGCGGGCGCGGGCCAGGAAGTGGATGGCGTAGTCCACGGCGAGTCCCAGACTCAGGGCGCTCAGCACGGCGACCGGCATATCGTAGTTCTTGCCGATGATACCGATCAGACCGTAGATGGCCCCGATGGTCACAGTCAGGGGAATCATGCACAACAGTCCCCAGAGCAAAGAGCGGAACAATAAGGCCATCAGCAGGAGCACGACCACGAAACTGCCGAACAGGGCCATGGCCATGCCGCTGACCATTTTTTCCTGCCAGACCACATTGATATAGTTAAGACCAAACCAGCGTGCCTGGATCGACGCAGGCGGAGGGTTGGCCGCGATGAAGTCGTCGAGCGCCTGAACCACCCGGCTCATATCCCGGTTGTCGCCACTGGTAAGCTGAACCCAGATGCTGGCACGGCGGTAGTCGGGGGTAACGAAGTGCCAGAGATCCTGGGGGCGGTGGCCATTCTGGTAGGTGAGCAGGGTCTGCGCAACCGCCGCCGGACTGTCCGGAATGCGAAAGGCTCCGGCATCGCCGCCCAGCAGTTCGCGGTGAACGGTTTTGACCAGATCGGCGACGGAGTTGGACTTGCCGACCACGCCGGTCTCGCCCAGCCGCTGCTGCAACCTGGCGATGTAGCGCAGGACTTCGGGGCGTTTGAAGATCTGGTTGTCCTGGGCCGCGTTATCCCCCTCCGGAACCAGCGCCAGATAGGCCATGTAGGTGCCGCCGAAATGTTCGTTGAGCACCCGGTCTGCCACCCGGATGGGGTGCTCGGGCTCGAACCACTTGACCGGGTTATCGTTGATGCGGATCTGGCTGATGCCATAACCGGCGGCCACCACCACGACCATGGTAACCACCAGCACCGCCCTGGCGTGGCTGACCACGCCCTCGCCGAGGCGACGCAGCCAGCGCCCCATGACCGTATCCTGGTCCGGGTCCCCGGCGGCGTGACCGAAGCCGGTGAGCCGCCGCTCCGGCATCAGCATGATGTAAGCCGGAATGAAGGTCACCGTGCACAACCAGGCCAGGAACACACCAATCGCGATAAAGATGCCGAACACCTGAACGGGCGGGATCGGGGTGAGTGCCAGTGAGGCAAACCCCGCCATCGTCGTCAGGGTGGTGAACAGCATCGGTTTGAACAGTATCCCCATAACCTCCCGGATGGCCCGGTGGCGGTCACGATGCAGGGGATAGCGGTCGAAGAATTCCGAGAGGATATGCACCGCGTCCAGCACCGCAATGGGCATGATGAATACGGGGATCATCGAGCTCATGATGTGGACGGTGCTGCCGCTGATCACCAGCAGCGCCATGGTGCTCGCGGCCGCCACCATCGCCACGATCATCGCCGAGGTAATGAGCCGGACGTGGCGGAAGAACCACCACATTGCCAGGAAGATGACCAGCATTGCCAGTGGCGCCGAAATCGCCATCTGGTAGAACATCTGCACACCGAACGTGTCCTCCGCCACGGGCAGCCCGGTGATGTAGACCTGATCGCCGGTATCCTTCCAGCCAGCGACTTTGTCAAGCAGGGCTTCGCGGACCCGGTAACTCATGTCCTTGCTGGTCAGCGGCAGGTAAAGGGCGACTGCCTTACCATCGGCGCTGACCAGGGTATTGTCGAACAGCGGAATGCGTTGCGCCCGCTCAAGAATAGCGAGCGCCTGGTTGCGGGTATCCGGCGGCTCTGGCATGAGCCAGCTGAAACGAACCGAGCCGACCCCCTCTTGCTCAATGTTGTCGACCCGCGAGAGCGCGAGCATATCCTCCTCAACCACGCCCTCCTGCCGGCCCGGGTTGTCCGGATCGGGCCACCTGAGCGTACTGGCATACTCCGTCAGCTCATAGATGCGCCGCAGCGAACCGACATTGAATACCCCGTCAGGGTTGCTTTCGTTGACCACACCCACCACGACCATGTCATAAAGCGAGAATTGCTCCTTCATGTCGTCGTGGAAAACGCGCACGGGTTCGTCGGAAGAGAGCATGTTCTCGGGGTCGGTATCGATGGTCAGCGGATTAAGCAGACCGAACCGCTCGGGCCAGACGCTTGGCAGCGCCGCCAGCGCCACCAGCGCCAGCGTGGCAACCACCATGGCCCAAACGGTCAGGCGAGGACGGTCAGTGGCGAACTGTAGCCACGAACTCTCGGTGTTTTCAGACATTTACAGTGCCTCCGTGCGTCAATCGAAGGCGGCGCCGGGCTTCTTGCCCAGGGCCTTGAGGATCTTCGCCAGAGGGCAGAATCCGCTGAAGGCAGCCTGCAGCATGTTGGCGCCCACAAACGCGGTGAACCACAGCCAGTAAGGCGAGTGGAGCTGGGAGAGAGCCAGACTTACAAGAATGAAAGATCCTGCGAAGGCGAGTACAAGGCGGTCGATAGACATATGCCCCTCCTGTTATAGTAGCGCGTTCCGGCACTTTCAGCAGATTGCGCACTGCGCTGGCTGCACTGAAAGCACCCGTACACAATACCTGGCATGGCCACGTGCCGGACCATGGAGAGCCGGGGCCTGCCAGACGACGACGGGCAACACTTGACTACCTGGCCAAGAGCAGCCGATCATCTGAACCAAGCCTAACATGTTCACGATTGCAGAGCTATGAATGTATGAATAAAAATCGGATGTCGGAAGCGGCGGATCAGGCCACCAATCTGCTAAAGGCCCTCTCCGGGCGGAGCCGGCTGATGATCCTCTGCCAACTGGTCGACGGCGAGCAGGCGGTGAGCGAACTTGCGGATGCACTGGAGATGCGCCAGGCGGCCGTCTCCCAGCAACTCGCCCTGCTGCGCAAGGACGGCCTGGTATCTGCGCGCCGCGAAGCGCGGACCATACACTACTCCCTGGCGGGAGAGGAGGCGCGCCGGATCATAGAAGTTCTGTATGAGCTGTTCTGCGATAACGACGCATGCTAAGAAGTAGGGCAACAAGGAGTTTCGAGTTGCCCTACTTCAACTACTAATTGCTGGCAAAGGCCTGGCGCATGTATAGAACCATGGCCTCCGCCTGCTCCTTGGTCAATGAGCTGATGCCGCCCTTGGCGGGCATCGCCATGGATGAGCCGGGGCTCTTGAAGCCCTCCATGATATTGGTAACCAATACATCGTCACTCTTGGTCAGCCGGCCATCGCTCTTTGTGAAGTCAGGAACGCCGGGCAGCTTGCCCTTTCCGTCTGCGCCATGGCAGGCAACGCAGGTGGAGTTATAGAGCTTTTCGCCGGCTTCCACGCTGGCCGCCTGAGCCGCGGCTCCGCCTGAGTAGGCAAAGCTCCCGGCGACCAGGCTGGCGATCAGAAAAGATGATCGTTTCATTTATTCTCCCCCTTATTATCTGCCGGATCATTGGCTTTCTGGAGGAAGGTCAGGATATCCCTTGTTTCCTGCCCGGTTAAGCCCGCTCGGATGCGCATGTGAAGCACGGTTGGCTCCCAGAAATCGTCACGGTACTCGGCCGGGTCGCGCATGTTATGGCACCGTGCGCAGTTGTCAGCCCATGACTGGGCGCCCCGGACGAACGCCATGGGGTCGTCGGCGTCCTGGGCAGCGGCTGAACCTGCGCCACCGATGAAAAGCGCGGCCATGAGTGCAGCGTTACTGATGAGGTTGCGGTTCATTAGTTTCATGTTAATACCCTCTTAAAAGCCGTAAGCCAACTGAACGTTGAAGCGTTCGTCATCGTCGATAGCGTTGTCATCGTAATCGTCCACGGTGTAGGCCGCCTTGATGATAACGTTGTTTGCGAACAGGTAATTCACCCCAACGGACCACTGGGAGCGGTTTCCATCGGCATTCGGGGTGTCCAGGTCACCTATGCGGGCAACACCTTCCCACTTGGTATCCGGCAGCCGGTAGGCCGCCTGCGCATACCAGGCTGTAAAGTCAAGTTCCCCGCTCGCCTCACCATTAAGAAGTGTGCTGCCGGCTTCGCTTCCCACGGTCTGCTGGATATATTCACCGCGCAGCTGCAGGGTGTCAAGGTTGTAAACGGCGTCCGCACCCAGAACGGTGTAGTCACGGTCCGGCTCTCCCGCCGCCAGGTCAGTCACATCGTGCCCCTCGGCCACTCCAACCTTACCCAGGGCACCGGACAGGCCCAGTTCCAGCGCGGGCACCGGCAGGAAGCCTACCCGGCCACCGTAGACAAAATTACCATCGCCATTCGATGTGGCAGCCTCGGCTTCCAGTCCCAGATTACCATCAGCTGGATCGACAGCCAGCGTCGGCCCATTAGAGGTAAAAAGCGCATAGTTGGCGCGCATCGACCCGCTCAACGGGATGCCGCCACGCAACTGAACACCCAGGTCAGAGAGAGGAGCCGCGCCACCGTGACCAAAGCCCACCGGTGCGGTTGGCATCTTGTTGATCCAGGAGGGATGGATATTCTGGCGGAACTGGCCGATCGGGCTCAAAAACTTGCCCGCGACCAGTGCCATGTAATCGTTCAGGATAAGATTGATGTTCGCATATCCCAATTCGATTTCAGTTTCACCATCGGCAGTCGTCTCGACTTCAAGCTCGCCTTCAAACAGCACCCGGTCGGAAAACTGAAAATGAAAGATCGGCGTAAATTCTGCTGCCGTAAAACCGTCTTCCTGTCGATCAGAGCCCGCTATGAAATCAACGTTGCTAAATCCGGTCATATGCAGCTTGGACAGCGTATCGAGATTGTTGCTCTTTACATCCTCCCGCAGTGCCGCGATCTGCGACTCAAGGTTGGCAATTTTTGATTCGGTGTCTTCGTTTGCGATTGCAGTCCCGCTTGCGAATACGGAGGCTGCCAGCGACAGCTTAATAAAATGGAGTTTTTTCATAGGTGCACCCTTCTGGGTTAGATGAAGAGACGAATATAACTGTTCCGGGATAAGGCTTTCGAAAAGCCACCAATCCAAAACATGAACAATTAGACACCTTGAAACTGAAACGAAACTGAAATTGTCAGTCGTGCCGCCCTTATCTTGATGCAGGTCAGTTTTTACAATGGCCGGATATCATGAGATTGAGCCAGCACCGTATGTGGGGGCGCCACGCAGTATAGTCAGACACCCGGGAATGATCGCTCCTGTACGCCGTCTCAACGGAATCGAGCCTGATGCGAACCAGTCGACCGGCAAAACCAATACCTGCGTCACACCGTATCATTTTCACTACTATTTCGTGACGCAGCGGCGAGCTGACGCCACCGCCCCCAGCGGGGGATGAACATCGGCACCTGCCGCTGGTAGGCACGGTACTCCTCACCGAACTCCTTGAGCACCTGCCGTTCCTCACGTCGAGCCAGCCATGTGTAGACAAGCACGATCACCGGAAAAAGGCCGACCGAGAATAACGTCGGCCAGTGCACCACCCCTTCTCCAAACAGAGCGATGAATAGCCCCGTATATTGCGGATGCCGCACATACGCATACAAGCCGTCTTTCACCAAACGGTTTTCACCTCGTGCCTTGTGGACCTGACGCCACCCCTGAATAAAGAGGCCGATCCCGGTGAACGCGAGCGCATAGCCGAGCAACATTGAGACCAACATCCCGGTTTCGCCCAGCCCTACCAGGGTCGACCACAAGCTGGCGCTGACATACTCACTGTCGAGGCCAAAAAAACGCACCAACAGATAAATAGTGAGCGGAAAACCGTACATTTCCGCATAAAGTGCAATGATGAAGGCCTGCACCACTCCGGCGCCGGCCCATTCCCGCCAGTTTTTCGGCGCGAAATAACGGTAAAAGAACCAGGACACCAGAACGATAACGATCAGTGTGATGCCCCAGGCCCCAGCGTGATTGAACGATTCATTCATAGCATGATTGACCTGTATGTGGGGCGGCTAGCTGCATCGGTTGCCGCCCGGATTGTTTTAGTGTGAGAATCAGTACGGTGATGACCAGCGCTTTAGTTTTCCCCGTAAAGACTGTTGTAAATCGATCCTCGCGCTCCATCGCTACAATGTCGCCTTATCAGCGCCTGAGGAGCCACTTTTTGACAGGATCGCCTGCACTATCGAATGGGCATCACATTTGTTGGCCTGCAGCAGCCCCGATGTATCCAGGGTGCCACCATGGTTTTCATAGCCAAACGCCAGCGTCCGGTCGGGCCCGAGATCGAGAGGACGGCAGAGTCCCAGCAAGGCCTCTGGGCGCATATGGCACACGAACACTCTGAGTTTTGTATCGTGAGGAAACAGCTCGGCCCTGTAAGAACTACCAGACTGATGCCCTGACTCGATTGGATCCCGGGGACTCCGGAATCGACCGGGCTCGAGAAGGCAGACCACACCACTCGAAAGCCCTCTCTGAGCCAGCGCTTCGGCAACCTCAAGGCAAACCCGGAGTTGATAGGCGCCGACAGCGATCAACTGCACATCACCGGCTTCACCAAGAGCGATGGCACCATCCCGGAGCAATTGCACAGCCTGACGGCCGTCAAAAACGGCAGGCAGTTTTGCCTTGGGAACCGTCATGGCCCAGAACTGCCCCTGGGTTCGAAAACACTCGTTAAGGCACGCCACAGCACTATTGCAGTCGGGAGGATAGACAACGCGGGCAGTGTCACTCATTTCTCCCATCAGGACTTCGCCGAAGGCCGGGTCCTGATGAGACTGCTCGTTCTTGCCGTTTTCCCAGAGGTGCGACGTCGCAATGACCGGCACGGATAACCATCGGGCGGGCCGACCGAGACTTTTCTGGTGTCGCGCAAAAATAATTTCCTGCCGAAGAGCGCCAATCATTTTCATGGCAAACGCTTCGTAGGACACCACCAGATTCATACCTCCCTTATTACCCAGAGCGGCGCTGACAACGGCCTCCTCATTCAGGGCTGTGATTACCGAGCCGTGAAGGGATTCCGCAAGGCCGGGCTCGGGCGTCAGGGTGCGATGCTTCAGAAGGTCAAGCGACTGGTTCATCTGATTACTACGCAATTCATCCGGGTTCCCCAGGCGAATACGAAGCGCCGGGTTGGCCTTTACAAGGGCAACAAACTGCCGATCAATCGCAACCATGGGCGACTCTGATACCGCCGTTTGCAACCAGACCGGTTCGGGCACAGTTTGCAGCTTGACGTCACGACAGCTCAGCGGATGATCCTTTTCCGCAGGCCGATCGTCTGCCCGGTGAGTTGCCAGCACGTCGCGGGCGCCGTGAATCTCGATCTCGGGCACAAACAAACGGGCAATGGATTCGTTAAAGTGCCTGCGCGAGACCTCATCAAATCTCGGTATTGCCGGAAGCGGGGTACCATGCGCCGCGTTTGAGCCAGCACCATAGAAACCATAGCCTTTGACCGTCTCGGCAATCAGATAGGGGAGCTTTACAGGGTACCTCATGTGGCCGGCGCTGACCTGTTCGCTGCACGCCTGAAGCCTCGATTCGGCCTCGAAGATGCCCCAGATAAAGGCCGCAGGGTCGCGGCCATCAATGAGTATGGGGTAAAAACCATTGAGCTCCAGGTGCTGCCGGAACCAGTCCGTGCCTCCTTGCAGAAAGATGGTTGACCGTTGATCAATGCGGCGCCCGTTAGCAATCATCACCGGGGTCACCAGGCCACAGTCCTCGGCTTGCCACCAGCGGCTTGCCCAGTCGCTGCCCCGCTGCTCCTCAAATGCCCCATCACTGAGAAACGCGACCAGACGCTCCCCCGGCAGCGGCATATGGGTGTATTGCAGTTCCGCAAAGCCCAGGTATCCGCCCTCGATCAGCCCGCCGGCAGTGTGGGGGTTGACGTGACTGCCCAGGGGAACCCCCGGTGTCCCATCGAGAGTGACGGCGTAGCTGTAAAAGTCACTCACCAGCCGGGACAGCCCCGCCTCGTCGAGCGTGTACCGATCCTGCTGTTCTGGATGCAGATTGCCGAGCAGTATGTTGACGCTTTCGATAGCCGCCACACAGTGCCCCTGCCCCATCAGCCAGCTACGGGTCAGCCCCGCCAACGCGTTGGCGGCCGTGTAGCCAAGATAGGCAGGCACCATGTTCAGCGAACCACCGGTATGCCCCTGGGGATTTTCCTTGAAGTCATCCGCCGCCAGCGGCTGTCCGGACAGGTCCACTCTGCTGGCATAAGTCATGTGGGCTACCAGCCACATGGCCGCGTTGGTGAGGGTGTCTGCAGCCTCGAAAATAATCAGGGCATCGTCGAGCGAGTCATAACGCCCGGCACACACGAGTTCCTGGCACAGGTCGAACACGCGCACCTGGGTCAAATCGGTATGTTCGATCACCCCGCGCCCTTTTGCCCAGTTGGCAAACTGGGGGTAACGCTGCCGGTATTGGGCAGCACGCTGCTGGATTCGATGTGAATCCTCAATGGAATAGCCGTTCATGATCTCTCCCTGATAACTCTACTGACGTTAATGGTGGCCTATTAGAAATCCTCGCCGTAAATATCCGGATTACCCCGGGTATTTGCCCAGTCTCACATCAAAGACGCAAAATGGATTGGTAGCTTGCCACCTCCACCTCAAACCGGGTGTTCTGACGCAAGTGATCCTTCATGGCCTCCAGCGCATCAGGGTCTCCATGAATCAAGTTGATCGGCGTTTCGGGGGCCAGGTCACTCTGAGCCAGCCACTGTTCGATCTCTGTGAAATCTCCATGTCCGGAAAGCCCACTCAACACCTCCAGCCGGGCCTTGACCGGAATCCAGTCGCCGTGGATCTTGATCCTTTCCGCTCCATCAACCATTTTGGCGCCTCGTGTCCCCCCTGCCTGATAACCGGCAAAGATAACGGTTGTGCGGTGCTGGCCGAGGAGACGCTTGAAGTGATGAAGAATGCGACCGCCCGTTGCCATACCGCTGCCTGCAATAATTACGTGCGGGTAGGCCTGATCAGCCAGCGCCTTGGAGTCCTGGACGCTGCGGCTATAATGAACGGTGCTGCACATTTCGTGGCATTCTGAACTGCTCAACCGATGCTGATCTTCGTAGCGGCAGTAAATCTCAGAAACATCAATCGCCATGGGGCTATCCAGATAAACTGGCAACCTTGGAATTCGTCCCGCCTTCATCAGGTCGGTGAGCATATGTTGCAAGACCTGCGCTCTGCCCACGGCAAAGGCTGGAATCAGTATATTGCCCCCTTTGTCGACCGTTTCGTTGACGATGTCCGCCAATTGTGACGGCAAATCCACGTCTTCGTGGCGACGATCGCCATATGTTGATTCCAGCATCAGCATGTCGAGTGCTGGCAGGGGTGCCGGTGGCCTCATGAAAATATCATTGAGGCGGCCCACATCGCCGGAAAAACCGACGCGTTTACCTTCCGCCTCGATGATGACACAGGCCGCCCCGAGAATGTGCCCGACCGGTCGCAGATGAAAGCGTATATCACCGAGCTGGATCACTTGGTGAAAGTCCACCGACTGAAACAGCTCCATGCAGGCTTCTGCATCCTCCTGATCATACAGGGGCTCCGGATTCTCATGCCTGCTCAGCTTATGGCGGCCGAGGTAATGTGCCTCCTCTTCCTGAAGATGGCCGCTATCGGCCAGCAATATGCTGCATAGCTCTCGGGTGGCATGATGGGTATAAACCGCCCCCCGGAAGCCCTGCTTGTACAACACGGGGATGTAGCCTGAATGATCCAGATGGGCATGGGTCAGAAGCACGGCATCCAGCGAGGCAATATCGAGCGGCAACGGTTGCCGGTTGCGCTTTCTCAGCCACTTGTACCCCTGAAACAGGCCGCAATCGACCAATACACGTGTCTGGCCGGTTTCAACCAGGAACTTGGAGCCGGTCACGGTTTCCGTGCCACCCAGAAATGTAATGTTCATCGGCGCTCATCCTCCACCTGATTGAGAAAATGCCTGACCGGCGGCACCAGCAACTCGCTGACATCGATCTCATTGCTGCTGTGTGGAACCGTGTTGGTGGTCACCAGCGTCTGCAGGCCGGTACCCAGAAGGTAGGTGTCCGAGGCCTCCGCAAAAATGCCATGCACCGCCGCACACAGGATGGCCTCCGTGCCTTGTGCCTTAAGTGCCCTGACACACTCGCCAATGGTGCGGCCGCTGGAAATAACGTCATCAATGATGACGGCTTTCCGGCCGTTATACGCCGAGATATCCGGCAAGGTGACTTCAACGCGCCGGTCACCCAGACGCTGCTTGGTGCCAATGACATAAGGATGGTTACTGGCCTGCGCGATACTTGATACCCATTGCTCACTTTCCGCGTCCGGACCTACCAGCAACAGACCGTTTTGCCCCCGTAGCCAATCCGCCAGCGCCGGTGCTCCCTGAACAACTTGCGTGGGTATGCTGTAGATTTCGTCAAGAGACTGGTACCTGTGCAAATGTGGATCAACGGTGATCAGCCAGTCGATATGTAAAGACAAAGACTGGGCAAACACCCTGGAAGTGACCGCCTCCCCTTCTTCGAAGCGTCGATCCTGGCGCATATAGCAAAGATAGGGCGCCACCAACCCAATCGACCTGGCACCGAGTTCCCGGAGAGTTTCAAAGAGAAACAGGAGAGCAAGGTATTTGGTGTCTGGATGCGTTAGGTCGGCCAATATTACGCAGTTCGCACCTTTGACTGATGTGAGCACACGTAAGTAGGACTCACCATCAGGGAACCTCCGCACCTCCAAACTTCCCGGCTCCAGATTGAGCCGATCACAAAGTTTTTCCCGTAATGGATGGGGAGCAAGGCTGAACAACACACTTTTTTCAGTAATGCCCACAATCATTCCTCTCGCTTTACAGTGAAGATTGCCGGCCCCATATCGTTAAACGCCAGCGCATAATCCTGCTGCCCCGGACTGTCACTGAGCAATTCATAGAGAGGCTCTCCCTTAGTGACTCTATCACCGACGGTCGCCAGTAGCCGCAGCCCTGCGGTAGAGCTGGCAGGTGCGCCTGCCAGCTTGGCGACACGGGCAAGCCGACGATTGTCGATAGACACGATTGTTCCGGATTCCGAGCACAGAACTGGGCGCCTAAAACGGGCTTCACCTAAGCTCCTCTGCCCTCCCTGAGCCTCTGTTATACGCTTGAACTGCCCCCAGGCAGAGCCGTTTTGAAGTAGTCGTTCTGCTTTGACCATCCCCTCTTTCACGCCACGACCATCAGCCAGATCGAACAAATGGCCAGCCAGCATGATGGCGCGGCTCCGTAGATCCTCCGGCGCACCCCGCTTTCCCTGCAACACGGCCAAAACATCACGGGCCTCCTCTGTCGGCCCGATCCCTGCACCAACCGGCTTGCTGCCGTCTGTCGCGATGCAGCGTACCTTCAGCCCACAGGCCGCCCCAACGCTTGTGAAAAGAGAGGCCAGCCGGTCGGCATCGCCGGGCGTTCGAACCTTGGCCGTCTCCCCCACCGGAATATCAATCACCGCATGGGTGGAACCGGCAGCAATCTTCTTGGACAGCACCGAGGCCACGAGCTGGCCCTCACCATCAAGGTCCAGCGCTCTCTCGATGCGAATCAACAGGTCATCAGCCGGGCTGAGGTTCATCGCCCCACCCCAGGCGAGACAGGCACCGGTTTCTCTGACCACACGGCGAATCTCGTTCAGCCCAAGCCTCACATTGGTCAGCGCTTCCATGGTGTCCGCTGTTCCCGCCGGTGAGGTGATGGCACGGGAGGAGGTTTTAGGCATTACTAAGCCTGCTGCGCTGACGATCGACACAACCAGCGGCGTGGTCCGGTTGCCCGGCAGGCCTCCAACACAGTGTTTGTCGAACACACGATCCACGCCTGGCCAATCGAGCTGTTGTCCGCAATTCACCATCGCCTGGGTCAAAGCAACAATCTCATCGAAACCTAATCTGCCACCCGCACAAGCGCTCAGGAAACAGGCTATTTCGACATCGCTGTATTTGTGTGCGGAGATATCGGAGACAATGCGGGCCATCTCAGCCGGAAGCAAGCTGTGTCCGAATACTTTCCGACGAACCAGACTCAAGGATTCGATATAGGGCGCATGATGTACTGAAACCAGGTCAGACTGAGCCACCCCGAGCCGCTCTATGGCGATATCTGAAAGCCCCGCATACCCTTTGGGAACCGTTTCATCAGACGAAATATTGAGAGTTGCGATGATGGAACGTCCCTGCGAGGAAATTCCCACCCTGGAACTGGCGGCGAATCCTTCTGAAAGGCACACATCACAATCACCACGCATGTAGACGACAGGCTCCTGATGAGTATTGATACCCATCTTGAAAACCCGTAACTGACTGGAAGACGCCACCATGTATCAACATCCTTTTCTGCGTCGAAGAATAATTTCAGTGTTCTGATCAGAGGTCGTTCATACGCCCTATCTGCCTGGCCAATCGCATAGCTTCGTTCTCTTCCATGGTTAGCAACGATTGCAGTAATTCTTTCGCCTCGGGAATCTCGGCTTTGTCGGCCATGGTGCGATAAAGGTCCTCTATCTGATCATGGAAATCGAATACTTCTCTGCATATGCCCTCAAAATCCAGCTGTGCGTAGGGCTCATCGCAGGTTCTGTGGGTCTTAATGGGATGGTGAGACAGGTAGTCGTAGACCCTTGTCTCCAATGCTTTGAAATCGCCCTGCGACTTGAATTCATTCACGATACGTTCCATTTCCGATTCATGGGTCGCCAGATAGTCCAGCAGCGCCCGTGCTCGCTCCTCTTCATTCTTCGTAGCGCAATGTGACATACACCTTGCAAGGTGAGCATGCAAATCCCGTGTCCAGCTAATAAGTTCTCCAAAGGTTTTGATGTCCATTTACCCGTTCCCCCTTGTTGTCATTAATCATGTCAGCAAACAGCAATTACCTACCACTTAAACTCATAAGCCTGAATTCACACTGAAAAACCCCAACAAAAGATGCAAAAAGAGTCGCTCAATAGCGTGGGCTTGATGAACATCAATTTTTCCAATTGGAAGTGTTCGTCTACCCTAAGCCGTCCAGTTGGGTGCGCTTTAACAGGAGTGCATTTACCGCAACAAGAGCGGAGCTTCCAGACATTGCGAGCGCCGCTACTTCTGGGCTTATCACCAACGGATAGAACACGCCTGCCGCCGCGGGAAAGGCGATGACGTTATAGCCCACCGCCCAGAACAGGTTCTGGTGCATCTTGCGCAGGGTAGCGCGCGACAGCTCGATGGCTCCCAGCACATCGTAGGGGTCGCTCTTCATCAGCACCACGTCAGCGCTCTCAATGGCCACATCGGTGCCGGCACCGATGGCGAAACCCACCTCCGCCTGGGTCAGTGCCGGGGCGTCATTGACACCGTCGCCCACCATGCCAACCTTCTTGCCCTGAGCCTGGAGCTCCTTGATCTTGTCTGCTTTCTGCCCCGGAAGGACATCGGCGATCACCATCTCAATGCCGAGTTCCCGGGCGATGCGCTCGGCGGTGGCCTGGTTGTCGCCGGTGAGCATCGCCACCTCCACCCCGCGTTCACGCATCTTTTTGACCATTGCAGTAGCGGTGGGGCGCGGCGCATCGGCAATGGCGATAAGGCCGACCAGCTTCCCGTCCTGGGCGACGTGCACCACGGTCTGCCCCGCGCTCTGCAGACGCGCGGCCTCGTCCTTCAGGCTCGCCATGTCGACCTTCTCTTCGTCCATCAGCCGGCGGTTGCCGAGCAGCACGGTCTTGCTGCCAATCTCCGCCCGCGCGCCCTTGCCCTCGATGTTGGTGAAGCCGGTCAGCGGATCGAGCTGCAAGCCTTCGGCCTTACTTTGTATCGCCTTGGCCAGAGGATGGTCCGAGCCCTGCTCCACCGTCCCCGCCAGTGCGAGGACCGCCTCCTCGGTGCTGCCTGCCACCACGACCACCTCGACCACCTGCGGCTCGCCCATGGTCAGGGTGCCGGTCTTGTCGAAGACCACAATATCCAGCCGGGTGGCATCCTCAAGTGCAGAGGCATTCTTGAACAAGATGCCGTTCCTGGCGCCGAGGCCGGTGCCCACCATCACCGCCATGGGCGTGGCAAGGCCGAGGGCATCCGGACAGGCGATCACGAACACGGTGATAGTCAGGGTCACGGCAAGCAGCAGGCTTTGGCCGATCCACCAGAACCAGACGGCGAAGGTGAGCAGGCCGATTACGATGGCAATCACTACCAGCCACTGTGACGCTTTGTCCGCCAGCAGCTGCGCCGGAGCCTTGGAGTTCTGCGCCTCCTGCACCAGCTTGACGATCTGCGCTAACGCGGTGTCGGAACCTACCTTGGTGGCGCGATACCTGAAGCTGCCGCTCTTGTTAATGGTGGCCCCGATCACCTTATCGCCGGGCTTTTTTTCCACCGGCATGGACTCGCCAGTGAGCATGGACTCATCCACCAGGGACTCGCCCTCCAAGACCTCACCGTCCACCGGAATCTTATTGCCGGGGCGGATCACGACGATGTCGTCCTTCAGAACCTCAGCGGTGGGAACCTCCCGTTCCTGGCCATCACGCAACACAGTGGCCTTGGGCGGCGCGAGATCCATCAGCGAGCGGATGGCGTCCGAGGCACCGGCACGGGCGCGCATCTCCAGCCAATGGCCGAGCAGGATGAACACCAGCAGCACCGCCACCGCCTCGAAAAACTGCACACCCGGGAAAAAGAGCGTGGAACCGACGCTGAACAGGTAGCCAGTACCCACCGAGAGAACGACCAGCACAGCCATGTTGAGCACGCCGTTTTTCAGCGCGCGCCAGGCGGCAACAAAGAACGGCCAGCTTGGCCAGAGCACCGCGATGCTTGCCAGTAATAGCAACCACAGGTCTAGCCGCAGCCCGAAGGGCGGTGCTGGCGGTTCGAACAGCCCACCCATGGGCGAATAAATGAAAATCGGGAGGCTGAAGATCAGGCAGACCCAGAAACGGTTGCGCATGTCGCGCACCATTGCCTGCATGTCCATGCTGCCGCCGTGGCCCATCTCGTGAGCCATCTCGTCCTTTGCGCCAGTATGTTCGCCGTGTTCAGCAGGATGCGCGGTATCGTCGTGGCCGGTGTGGGAGGCATGGCCATCGTGGACGGGCATGGACACAGCCCCGGCTTCGGTCGGCGGGTCCCCCGGGTCGCAAACGTGCCTGGGCAACTGTTCTCCGGAACAGTGATAGCCGCACTCGTGTATCCGGGCCTTGATAGCCTCAAGGTCCACCGTCGCCTCATCATAGGTGACGGTCGCGCTGCCGGCCACATAGTTGACCTCGGCCTTCTTAACGCCGGGCAATCTCAATAGCTGTTTCTCTACGCCCCGGGCACTCAGTGCCGATAGCAAGCCGCGGATCTCCACGACGGTATTTTTCATTCCTTGGTCCCCTTTCCTTAATTGGCCAACCGGAGCTTTTATCAGGCAGAAGAACACCCAGCATAAGCGCCACCCAGATCATCAGAGCATATCTACCTGAATCCAAAATGAATCACCGGCTTAAACCGAATCAGATTGTGATCTCGGTCAAGAAACCCCAGAGCCGCGTTCAAATCATTTATCCGGCACAGCATGACAACTGTTTTACATCCTTGGTGAACGTTTGCGCACAGAGTTTGAGTCCTTCAACCATGGTCAGATAAGGGAACAAGTCATCGCCGATTTCCTGAACGGTCAAACCTGCTCGTAACGCCATCACCGCCGTTTGGATAATTTCACCGCCTTCCGCTGCGACAACCTGCACCCCGAGCAACTGCTTCGGCTTCAGAGAGGCCAACGGTGGCGACTTGAGGATCGGTAAACATGACCGCGGGCATGGCACTGAGGTCGAGCCTGGCCTCGCCTTCCTTACAGGAATATCCCATCTAACACGTAATCCTGAACACCGGCAGACTCGCTCAGCGCCCAGGGCCACGAGCCTTCACTTATACGTGACGCCGTGTCGATCGAAGATCTCATAAACTTCCCCGGCCTCCTCCTGCGGCAACATCACCCGGATCGTCTGCTCTTCCTTATCAATAAAGATCACATCCTGTGGGATTTCGCTGCCAATAAGATCGTCTCGCGTATTGCGTGCCTGATCCATGTTCTCGAACTTACCATTAATAGCTTTACCCATCGTGCTTCTCCTTGTTGTTTAGATTCCATCCAAAGCATAGCTAACACATCAATTTCTGTAAATTTACGACGTTTCCAAGAGCCAAACGCTGCCTGAGACCTCCTCAACCGCAGCGTTCGTCAGCGACCCTTATCCTTCGGATTGTCTACCCCCGGTCGGGGCGACCCGCCCTCTATCAGGCGAATGTCTGTTCACCGCAATAGTGATAAGGTCAGAACTTGACCTCTCCCCACAACCAGGCCTTGTCCGTATCCACGCCACGACCATCGGCGGCATAGCTGGCGAACTTGGCACCCACCGTGTAGTGCTTGTTGATCGGGTAGACAGCCAGCAGCCCCAGCTCGGAGCCATAGCTCAGGCTATTGATGTCACTGCTGTAGTCATGATAAACGGCCAGCCACTTGACCCCCTTTGCTGAGGCACCCGCCGATACGTATAGATCCTGCAGGCCATCGTCCGGGGTGACCAGGAACTGGTCGGCCCAACCGTTCATCGCGTGAAGCGTCGCCAGAGGCGTCTGGAATGACCGGCCGTCGTCCGACTCCAGAGTCTCCATACCCACCTTAAAGGTCAGGCCGTAGACTGCGAGCCCCACTTCCGCCAGCCAATAAGCGGCCTCAAAGCTTTGCGGGTTGTCTGCATAGTCTTTCTGGATTGCGTACTCCAGGGTGTACAGGACCCTGGCGTCTTCCGATACATCGGTGCCACCTGCGAACCGCAAACCAAAATTCTGGGTTGAGTTGACGTCTGCGTTGGTAAAGTCGAAAAGATAACCGTAAGTGGTCAGGGTTCCGGCAGCCAAGCCATGATACTGTGCGTTGAAAATCGGCGACTGCATTGGGAAATTGCCATTAGGGCTGGCATCCGAGAACACCCGGTTAGCATTGTAAAGATAGCCCGCTGTGATCTTCGTGTCCGGAAGCGACTCGTTGGTGCCGACAAAGGCATCGAAGGTTTGCTCATTCTGGCGCCAGCCAACCGTACCGATAAACCGGTGATTGTCCAGAGCAAAGCGCTGACGGCCGTAGGTCAGGCTGGTATCCGAAAAACCTTTGTAACGCACGTAAATTTGGTTGACTTCGGTTTCCGTCGGATCAGCGACTACTGAGTGATCGGTTATGCCATTGATGGTGCTATTGTAGTTCTCATTCCCCACAGCGGACACATCTTCCGCCTCGGCAAACACCTCAAACCCCTTAAAATCACCAGTCCGGTACCCCAGTCGGGTTCGAACGGTAGAAGCATGGGCTTGATCAAGAGGGTTGTCCTGATCCACAAATTCGTAACGGTAACGAACATCAAGCGAAACCTTTCCCCCGGTTAAGGCTTCGGTAAAGGTCATGGACAGGACAGGCGTTGCGGCAGAGGCCAGAACCGAACCAATGGCAAAGACAAGCAACGACTTCTGGTTTTTTTGGCCATTCCTGGCAGTGAGCGGAGTTAGCATCATTTTCATCCTAGTGGTACCTTCAGCGGCCGTATAAACGGTTGAATGGAGTCAACATTTCATCGATAAGTCGCTCGTTCAGTTTAGGGCGCCAATGTCAGCGACAACCTTGATATCGGTCAGATTGAACCTGACTCTCAAGGGGTACCTCCATAGGCTCACAGGCAAAAAGAGCTGAACAACGCGCCACCACCTTATACGTCTCGCAAAGCCGTCCATACGGGCCTCCTTTTTTCAGGAATACAGCCGGATCAGAGCTTAACTGCACCTTCAGGCTGTCCAACTGATGGGGTCCACCTCAATGTACACCAGAAACCTCAGATGAACTTTATTAGCGGGGGGCGGGGTGGGGGGGGGGGGGCAGACAAAAGCATGGGCAGATTAATATCTGCCCAAAACCTGAGTATTTCATTAACTCTCAAGAACTATATCAAGCCGCAAACTCATTCAAGCGACCTCCATGCGGTCAAAATGCATATTGTAACCTCGCACGCACTTCATCTCCGCTAGCGCCATTGGCTTCTTCGCCATCCATGTAGCTCATTCCAAGTCGAACATTCTTGTTGGCGTAATAGTTAACGCCCAGTGTTGTTTGCTCACCGTCGGTCGTGGCCAGCCCCACATCACTGTATTTTCCGTCACCATCCTCAAAGCGGGCAACAACTTCCCAGGCCCCTTTGGGTGATGCCGGTTTTACCCGCTTGAATGCTCCGGCTTTGTAAGGACGGCTTTCGCCGGTGATGATCCAGCCAAGCTGTACGTAATAACCATCAACATCCACCTGGCCTTCCTCGGAATCGAAATATTCGGCCTGGGCATGGAAGGGCCCGGAAGCGCCGGCGAGCTCCAGATTAAACGTATCGACCTCATCGGCCTGAGTGTCGGCATCACGCGTGGTATAACCCGCACCAAGATGAACAACCATATTGTTCGTTTGAATCGGTGCAACCGTGCCCCGTGCGGTTACTGCCGTGTTATTGAAATCGTCGCTGCCATTGCCGCCTGCCTCGAAGTAGCCGATACCGTAGGTCCAGTTGCTGCCTTTGCCGCTGAGCTGGATGCCGCCGCTGCGACCGGGGGCATAACGCTCGGTCATGGCAGATCGCTCAAGCGCTGAGATGTCTTTTGAGCTCGTTAATTCTTCCAGGCCGAATGGCTCTTTCTGTTTACCGATAGTCACGGTTGCAGCTGAGCCAAATCCCATGTAACGAATGTACAGGTCTTCAGCAGTACCGCCGTCGGCGCCATCACTTTCAGCGACGTTGAACTGGGTCTTGTACGCCCAGTCGCCAAAGTGGCCCTTGGCGTAGAGGCGTGCCCGGCGCACATCGAAATCGGTAGTGTCAACACCGTTGTCGTCAGACTGCGTGGCGTCGTAATCCCACTGAATGCGCCCGCCGAGCTGAAAAGACGCAGAGTTATCCGACACTTTCACTTTGATACCGCTGTCGGTATCGATCACAAGGTCTTCGCCGCTGGTCGTAACGTTTCCGGCCTGTGCAGCAGAAGCGGCAGAAATCGCCAAAGCCAAGCCCAAATATTTCTTGCTCATGATCTGTCTCACCTTTTTCGGTTTGCTTGTGTGTGTTGAAGCGCTATTAAAGTCTATTTGGCAAAGATTACAGAATGGTTACAGAGAATGCATCAAAACAGGGCGCTGGTCCGGGCCGGTGACAGGTTCTGGGGCGCTAGGTGTTGGGTCGTTTTTCGGGGGCAAGCTCAGAATGTGCCGATTTGTCTCTATAATAATGATAAACAAGAATAAATAAGATGTGGCAAGACTTTTGCTAAATCATATTTGGAGCAATGAAACCCAACCGAAGGTATCCATTATGAAGAAGCAGTTTTTCACCAAATCCGGATTTATCAGTATCACTTTGCTTGCAGCACTTCAGGCTGCGCCCGCCATTGTTAGCGCTGACGTCAGCTCAAATGTGAGCGCCAGCAGCAACTATCTGTTCCGGGGCGTCACCCAGACAGACGGGGCTGCGGCTGTCCAGGGAGGGTTGGATTATGAGCATGCGTCGGGCTTCTACGCCGGTGGTTGGGGTTCCAATGTCGATTTTGGTGACGGCACCAGCTATGAGCTTGATCTTTATGCCGGATTCTCCGGCTCTGTGGAAGAACTGGGTTATGACGTTGGGTACATTTATTATGCGTATCCTGACGCGCCGGACTCCATCGACTTCGGCGAACTGTACGGCGAGATCAGTTATGGCATTGCGGCCATCGGCCTGGCCTACACGATCAACAGCGACACCAGTGGTGATGGGGTGTTCGTGCAGGGGGATGCCTATTACTACGCCTCTGTTGGGGTGCCTCTGGAGGACAGCTACAGTGCCGGTGTGACGCTTGGCTATTACGACTTCGCTGATGACGGCAAGGCTTCTGTCGGCGAGGCAAGTTATTCACACGTCGCCGCCAACGTTACAAAGGATGCGGGAAACTTCGGTTCTTTCAGTGTTAACGTGGAGTACGCGGACATTGAGTCAACCGACGCGCTTGGCTCTGTCAACTCGGATGATCCGAAGTTCTGGCTGGGTTGGAGCAAAAGTTTCTGATTCGGCCAGCGATGGTTAGCTGCTCAATTTGAGTGTTGTAAAGCTGGTTCCGTGACGGGCCAGCTTTTTTTATCTGTAATTGTCTCGTCAAAATCCACAATTGCACGCCTGTAGATAAAGCGGATGAATCGCCATCTTCGTTCCCGCCATCGTCCTTCCCTTCTTTATCGCAGGACTTGCAACCGTTCTTGCTAATCCGCACTCACTCGCCCAAAAGGGAGGCTGGCGTAGGGCCATTGCGCCTCTCCCCCCTGCCCGCCAAACAAATGGTGATAGAAAGGCGGATACAGACTTTTCAGTTTGATTTCAGTTACACCGGGTAGGATCAATAGTCGAGTCACGAACGCAAGAAGCTGTATATACATGGTTTTAGGAGCAACCTATGAGCGATAGACATTTCTATGCAGGTGTGTCCAGGCGGCGCCTTATCCAAGGAGCTGCCACGATGGGACTTCTTGCCGGTTTCGACAGCTTGTTGCCGGCCTATGCTAGAGGACAACTGGACAACACGAACGCATTTCACACCGTGCGTAATGGCGCTGACATCTACGACCTGACCGTCGCGAGAACACCTCTCAAGATAGGGGGCACAGTCTCGGAACAGCCCATCACCATCAACGGCACTCTGCCAGCGCCTCTGGTGCGCCTCAAACAGGGGCGCGAGGCAATCTTGCGTGTCACCAATACGCTACCGGAGGCAACATCCATTCACTGGCACGGTCTGATTCTGCCGTACCAGATGGATGGCGTTCCTGGCGTCAGCTTTCCCGGCATCATGCCCGGCGAAACGTTTGAGTACCGTTTCCCGGTCGAACAGCATGGCACCTACTGGTACCACAGCCACTCTGGCCTTCAGGAACAGCTAGGCCACTATGGGCCGATTATCATTGATCCTGCCGAGCCCGAATCGGTGGCCTATGACCGCGAATACGTTGTGGTTCTATCTGACTGGACCTTTGACTCTCCCGAGGACGTATTCCGCAACCTGAAAGTGGCAGAGGGCTACTATAACTACAACCAGCGCACCGTTAGCGACTTCTTCAAGGATGTTGAAACCATGGGCTGGGATGCTGCGTGGAGCAAAGCCGGCATGTGGGGCAGAATGCGAATGAGCCCCCGGGATATTCTGGATGTAACCGCTTCTGAATATACCTACCTGATGAACGGATCGCCTTCTGCCAGCAACTGGACCGGGCTGTTCCGTCCCGGCGAGAAAATTCGCCTGAGATTCATCAATGCCTCGGCGATGACCTTCTTTGATGTCCGTGTCCCGGGCCTCCCGATGACGGTTATTTCCGCTGACGGCCAACCAGTGCAACCCGTTGAAACGGATGAATTCCGCATTGGCGTGGCGGAAACCTACGACGTGATTGTACAGCCAACCGACACGGCTCACACCGTGTTTGCCCAGTCACAGGATCGGTCGGGGTATGTGCGCGGAACGTTGGCTACCCGCAAGGGAGTGGAGGCGCCAGTGCCGCCCATGTATCCGCGAACCGAGCGCGGTATGGCCGCCATGGGCATGGGCGCGATGAGCATGGGCGCCATGGGCAAGGACGGCGATATGAACATGGACAGCGGCATGGACATGGGTGGCAAGATGGAAATGATGTCAGGCAGCAACGACAAAGCCCATGGCCAAATGATGATGAATGGCGCCGACTCGGGAATGAACAAGATGAGCTCGGACAAAGCAACGATGAATGAGGTCCCGACGGCGGGTCGGCCGATATCCCATGGCCCTGATAATCACGGTCCCGGGGCGGCCATGGTGGCTTCCAGCCCGCAATCGCGTCTGGATGACCCTGGTGTAGGCTTTGAAACAGCCAACCATCGGGTGCTGACTTATTCCCAGTTGCAGAGCATTGAGGGCTGGCCCGACAAGCGCCCGGCCGAACGCGAGGTGGAACTGCACCTTACCGGCAATATGGAACGTTACATGTGGTCGTTCGACGGCAAAAAGTTCTCTGAAGTCGATGGCCCGGTCAAGTTCTACCATGGCGAGCGCCTGCGATTGATCCTCGTCAACGACTCGATGATGGATCACCCCATTCACCTGCATGGCATGTGGATGGAACTGGAAACCAGTGCAGGTGAATATCGTCCACGCAAACACACGATTTCCGTCAAACCCGGCGAGCGTGTATCCGCGCTGATCACAGCGGATGCACCGGGTGACTGGGCTTTCCATTGCCACCTTCTGTACCACATGGACGCAGGCATGTTTCGTGTCGTGTCGGTCGTTTAACGGGATAGGGGATGAACATTATGATGAATCGCATCAAGTGGGTTGTGGGTGCCTCAGCCTTAACGCTTGCCTCGGGAGCCGGCGCCGCCGGTACTGGCGTTCAGGCCGAACCGGACTGGACGCTGCCGATACACGACAACCAGGTGTTTGGCCAG
>PYVH01000172.1 GCA_003030785.1 Marinobacter sp. B9-2
CGGTCGCACCGGCCCGACAAAGCGACCGATGATCACGCTTTTGCCGCCATGACGGTTAAAAAATCGCTCTCCGGTGCTGATGATTTTAGGATAACGGCTCAGCGGCCAGACCGTTGTCAGGCGGCCCTGCAGCCGTCGCCCAAGGCCAAAACTGGCGGTGTCGCCGGCAATGGCACCCAGGCCAGCCCAGAGCAATGCTTCTGGCAAGGGCATGCCGGTCTCACCAGCCAGTACAGCGACGGCAAACAGGATGGCGACACCCGGAACAATAATGCCGGCTATGGCGAGGGATTCGATGAAGGCGGTCGAAAACAGAGCCGTTGCCAGCCAGCCGGGATGCAGGCTCAGCCATGCCGACAGCTCGTTCAGCCAGGCACTGCTCATGTTTCGATGGTTTCTCCCGGGCTGAACCAGACCGAATCAGTCCCGCGCCTGCGAGCTTCCTCCATGGCCTGGTGGGCCCGCTTCCTCAGGGTGTCGGTGCGGGTGTCGCCGCTGCCCCGAGTGGTGCAGCCAAGGCTTACGGTAGCCTTGCCGACCACGGGCCAATGGTGTTCGGCGATGGTCCTGCGAATCCGCTCGGCAATGACTCGCACGCCTTCTTCCGGTGTAAACGGCAGGATGAGGAAGAACTCGGAGTCCTTGAGGGTATACAGAGTGTCGCCGGCACGAATCACGCCAAAGAGGTGTTCGGTCATGTCCCGGAAAAGACCCTGAATCTGATCCCTGCCGTGCAGGTCGGCCACTTCATCCGCGTAATCAATGCTCAGGTCGATCACGGAGAGGCAGTGCCCGGTGGCAATGGCCCGGCTGATCTCCTTCTGCAGGGTTTCATCCAGAAACCGGGCGTTATGAGCACCGGTCACCGGATCGGTAATGGCAAGATCCTCTGCTGACTGCGCCATATGATCATAGTGCCAGATGTAGAGGGCGGCAACTGCCAGGAGAATGAACAACCCGCCGGTGATGGTGATGGCGTCGGCCGGCGCCTTTTCCAGGAAAAGGATGATCGACATGGGCACCAGCAGCAATAGCGACAGTCCGACGCCCTGGCGCAACGGCAGGATCAGCAGGTTCAGGACCACCAGGGGCATTGCCCAGTGGCTGATGCCCGGAGCGTCCATGGTCAGCAGTGCCGCCAGCATGCCGCTGTTCAGACCGGAGAGGATGATCAGGTGTCCGGGCGCTGACAGCTGGTGCCGGCGACAGATAACCGTGTAGATAGCGCCGGCAAGCGTCAGAACGGCCATCCCCGAGGCGAGGTAAAACAGCTCGTAAAAGCCATAGCGGAGATTCTGTATGGCCAGGCTGAAAATGAACAGGCAGGCGATACTATAACCAAAGGCGTGGGTCCAGGTTCTGAGGCGAGTCTCTGTCATGTTGCCGGGCCTTCTGCCTGGGGCTGACTCGGTTGCGCTGGCTGTGACCAGGAGCTGTAGGCCTGGCTGCGGTTGCCCCCTTGCTGCTGGGCTCTGCGCAAGGCGTTTGCGGCGCTCTGTTGCAGGCTGTTGGCGTCGTCGCCGATGTTCAGGCCTGCAATCCCGGTGCTCACTGTCAGGCTCATGCCGTGGGAGTCCAGCAGTGTTGCCAGGCCCTTGCGGATCGTCTCGGCCCGGGCGATGGCGTCGCTGGTGGAAATACCTGGCAGGATCACCAGGAACTGCAGATCAGCAACCCGGTAGTAGGTATCGAAATCCCGGATCTGGGAATGCAGGTAGCGGCCGATGCGTGGAAGGATCGAGCGAATGTCCTCATCCGGTTCGTCGTCACTCAGATGAGTGTCCAGCCCGATCATGATAACGGACATGTCGGTACCCTCCCGCTCACTGCGCTGGATTTCCTTGTGCAGATCGGCGGAAAGGTATTCCCGGCTTGCGGCCTGGGTCAGTTCATCGGTGCGGCGCAGCGGCGCCAGTTGCCGGGTTTTATAATCTCGCAGAAATACCAGCAGAGCCGAGAGCAGCATGGTGAGCAGAAAGGCGCTGATCATCTGGTGGCGATCGGCAAGGCCGATAGCCCATTGTGTCGCGACCATCGCCAGCGCAGCGATAACCAGGGTCACGATGGCGGCTGCCGCAGGTGGAACCAGTGCGAAAGCGACGAGAGGGAGGGCATACAGCCAGTGGCTCAGAATCCAGGGGCCGGTCCAGAAACTGGCCAGTAAAATGAGCAGAAGAATGACAAAGAAGGCCTGCTGGACCCGGGGCCAGGGTTGATTCATCCGGTTGGGGTGGAAAGTCTTGCCGGCAATGACAATCCCCGAGGCTGCAGCCGCAGCCGCCGCAACCATGGGCTCTCCCAGCACGGCGCAGAGGGTGGCAATGGCGACCAGAGCCACGAAGCCTGCCCGCGACAACTTGCTTAACAGGAATTTTTCGGCCAACTGGGCCATGGTGTCCTTCCTTTTCCGGAACTCCCTGAAAACCGTCCCCGGGGAGTTATTCAGAGGCCCCTTTATTTTCCGAGTATGGCATATAGCAGCGGTATAATATCTGTTTGGGATGCGTACTTGAAACGGGAAAGGTAAAGTTAGGCA
>PYVH01000173.1 GCA_003030785.1 Marinobacter sp. B9-2
CAACTTTATCCAGAGCCTGATCGAAGACGCCATCGCCAGCGGAGAGCACACCGGCAAGGTGGTCACCCGATTCCCGCCGGAGCCCAATGGCTACCTGCATATTGGTCACGCCAAATCGATCTGCCTGAACTTTGGCATCGCCGAGACCTTTTCCGGCGACTGTAACCTTCGGTTTGACGACACCAACCCGGAAAAGGAAAACCAGGAATACATCGACGCCATCAAGCAGGATGTGGAATGGCTTGGTTACGAGTGGGCCGGGGACGTGCTTTATGCCTCGGATTACTTTGATGCGCTTTATGAATTTGCCGAGGAACTGATTACCCGGGACAAGGCCTACGTGTGCGCCCTGACGGCCGATGAAATGGCCGAGTACCGGGGCAGCCTGAAAGAGCCGGGCAGAAACAGCCCCTACCGGGATCGCCCCGTGGAGGAGAGCTTGCAGATGTTCCGCGACATGCGGGACGGCAAGTATCAGAACGGCGAACTGGTGCTGCGGGCCAAGATCGATATGTCTTCTCCGAACATCAACATGCGGGATCCGATTCTTTATCGCATCCGCTACGCCGAACATCACCAGACCGGGAACAAGTGGTGCGTCTACCCGATGTATGACTTCACCCATCCCATTTCGGATGCCTTGGAGGGGATTACCCACTCCCTGTGCACGCTGGAATTCGAGGACCACCGGCCGCTGTATGACTGGGTTCTGGATAACATCTCCGGCCCCTGCCACCCGCGCCAGATCGAGTTTGCGCGGCTGAATCTGAACTACACCATCACGTCGAAGCGCAAGCTCAAGCGTCTGGTGGATGAGCGTGTCGTTGATGGCTGGAACGATCCGCGGATGCCAACCATTTCCGGCATGCGTCGGCGCGGGTATACGCCGGAATCCATCCGCACCTTCTGTGACATGATCGGCGTGAACAAGGCTGGCGGTACCGTGGATGTGGGCATGCTGGAGCACGCCATTCGGGAAGATCTCAACACTCGCGCGCCGCGGGCCATGTGTGTGATGCGCCCACTAAAAGTGACGCTCACCAACTACCCGGCTGACAAGAGCGAAACCCTGATCCTGCCGGTCCACCCGCAGAACCCGGATATGGGCGAGCGGGAAGTGCCCTGGACCCAGACCCTGTTTATCGATCGCGACGATTTTGAAATGGAGCCGCCGCGCAAGTGGAAGCGGCTGGCACCAGACCAGGCGGTACGCCTCCGGGGCGGCTACGTAATGACCTGCAGGGAAGTGATCCGCGACGACAGCGGCGAGATTGTCGAGCTAAAGTGCGAGTACGATCCCAACACCCTGGGCGTTAACCCCGAAGGCTACAAGCCCAATGGCGTGATTCACTGGGTTTCGGCCACCGACAGTGTGGAAGCAGACATCAATCTGTATGACCGTCTCTTCAACCACGAATCGCCCGACAGTGACAAGGAAGGGGATTTGATGGATCACCTGAACCCGGAATCACTGGTGGTTCTGAAAGGTGCACGGGTCGAGAAGAGTCTTGCGGCGCCTCGCACAGATCTTCCCTATCAGTTCGAGCGGGAAGGCTACTTTTTTTGCGATCAGGCCCATACCGAGGCTGCCGGCCGGCCGGTATTCAACCGCACCGTAACGCTCAGGGATTCCTGGGGTAAGGGGGGCAAGTGATTCGCATCTACAACACGCTGACCCAGCAGAAGGAAGAGTTCCGACCGATTGAGCCGGGCAAGGTCCGGATGTATGTCTGCGGGATGACAGTCTACGACTACTGCCACCTGGGCCATGCCCGGGTGCTGGTGGCCTTTGATGTGATTACCCGGTACCTGCGCCATCGCGGCTACGACGTAAACTATGTTCGCAACATCACCGATATTGACGACAAGATCCTGCGCCGTGCCGATGAGAACGGTGAGCCCTACAGCGAGCTCACCGACCGGATGATCAAGGCCATGCACGAAGACGAGGCCCGTCTGGGCGTGCTGTCTCCGGACGATGAGCCCCGGGCAACCGCGTACATTGACGAAATCATCGCGATGATCCACAAGCTGATTTCCGGGGGGCATGCCTATGCCGCCGATAACGGCGATGTGTATTTTGCCGTTGATTCCTTTGATGACTACGGCAAACTCAGCAAAAAGAAGCTGGAAGATCTGCTGGCGGGTGCCCGGGTCGATGTTCAGGAAGCCAAGCGTAGCCCGGCGGATTTCGCACTGTGGAAAGTGGCCAAGGCGGGGGAGGTGAGCTGGCCTTCACCCTGGGGTGATGGTCGACCGGGCTGGCACATTGAGTGTTCGGCCATGTCCACCGCCTGCCTGGGCGACACCTTTGATATTCATGGCGGTGGACCTGATCTGTTGTTCCCGCACCATGAAAACGAGATTGCCCAATCTGAGTGCGCCACCGGCCATACCTTTGTGAATACCTGGATGCACGCGGGCGCCATTCGGGTGAACAAGGAAAAGATGTCCAAATCCCTGGGCAATTTTTTCACCATCCGCGAGATTATGGAAAAGTACCCTGCGGAGGTGGTTCGTTATTTCCTGGTTTCCAGCCATTACCGGAGCCAGGTGGACTATTCCGAGGAAAACCTGGCTGAGGCCGGTCGCACGCTCACCCGGCTTTACCATGCGCTGCGGGGCATTGT
>PYVH01000174.1 GCA_003030785.1 Marinobacter sp. B9-2
GTCGTTGGCATTGAGGCGCCCCGCCAGCCGATCCTTGAGCAGGCCCAGGGACTGACTGATATCCGGCAGTTCCGGGTCCACGTTCTTCTGGGCCAGCTCGGCCAGGGTGTCACGCAGGGCTGTGACCCGGGGATTGCTGGCGTTGTACCAGTCGTCAATGGTGGTCCGGGCTTTGGTCAGCGCCCGCTCATACAGTAGCTGATTGCCTCGCAGCACGGCCATTTCCGCTTCTTCCAGCATGAGCTGGAGATTGAGCCGGGCATAGGCGCTCTGGTCCGGGGACAGCAGGGGCTTTACCGGCTCGTCCATGCGACGCACAACCACCACCTGCATCAAGGTTGATTTCACCTTGTCCCAAGCGCGGGCCAATGGTCCCGGTTCGGCATTGGTTTCTTCGTCCATCGAGCCGGTGTCGGCAATGAAGCCCGGCGCGTTCTCGCTGATCAGGGCCTGGTCGGTGAGCTGGTGAATGCTGTCGATGGCGGCTTCCAGTTTCAGGTAGAGACCGGTCCGGTCCACGCCGGTAAGACCCTTGAGCGCCAGGATTTCACGGGCGAGCTGCTGGCGAACCGGGTACACACCGATGTCGTCGGATTCGGCCAATACTTCATCGGCCGCTTCCAGGGCCGACATGGCGCCGCGAATATCTTTCTCGATCATCAAGCGCTGATTGGCAATGCGCAGCAGGTATTCCGCCTCTGCCAGCAGCCAGTCCGTGCGTGTGCGATTTCCGGCTTCCAGCAGTTCACGGGCATTGTGGTCGATCTGACGCTGCTGGGTGGCGATCAGTTCCCGCTGGCTTGCCAGTTTTTCTTCCAGGGACTGCAGGCGCTGACTCTGCTGGCTGCCGCGGTCACCATAGCGATCTTCCAGCTGGGCGGTATCCTGTTGCAGGCCCTGTAGCGTCTGCATCACGGCCTGGTGGTTGTTCCACTGTTGCCAGCTCCAGAGGGCCAGGGCGACAGCGATAATCAGCGCAATGATGGCAACAAGCCATATTGGCCAAAGACGCTGGCGGGTTGGTGGTTCCTTGGAAACGGTTGCGGGCAGTTGATTCGTTGTCTCTGTCACGGGCGTCCTTACTTGGCTTTTCCGGAGCCACCGTCCCGGCCGGCAAGTTGCGCTGCAACCGTGGCCACGATGTCGTTATCGGCAAGGCTTCCTGGTATACACGGATTTCGGAATCCCGCTGCCCGGGCCTGTTCGGCAACCCGATCTGCGGGAACAATCAATAACCTATCGTATAGATTATGGCCGCTATTCGCACATAGTGCGATGAGATTGTTCAAGGTTTCTCCGGACAGGGCAACGATGGCCTCCGGCGCAAAGGTATCGAAGGTGGCCCGGATCTGCTCTGGCGGGTGGTCCGGGCGAAAGCGACGATACAGGGGCAGGAGGGTAACCCGGGCGCCCCGGGATTCCAGGGTTTCCCGGATCAGTTCGCGCCCGGTTTCACCACGGGCGAGCAGAACCCGTTCGCCTTGCAGCTTTTGCAGTGACGGCAGCGCCAGGAGCGCCTCGCTGGTCCAGCCTGCGGGCGGCCTGCGTGGGCTCAGGCCGTGTTCGGCAAGCACTGCCGCCGTGCCGGCGCCAACGCCATACCAGCGGATACCCATGGGAATCTGGGGCCACCAGGTGTCCACCTCTTCCAGCAGACGGCGGGCGGCAAAGGGGCTGACCGCGATCACGTGGGAAAACTCATCGAGGCTCAGGATAAGAGTCCGCCGCTCGGGCGTTTCCGGCAGGGGTTCCCGGTCAATCAGTGGCAGGATGCGTACATCGGCACCGGCTGAACGAAACCGGCTGGCCAGCCGGGAGGCCTCGGGTTCGGGCCGGCAGATCAGAATCCGCCGGCCGTTCAGGTCAGGCTCAGGTTGGTGTGTGGCCATAGATTTCAGCCAGAACCCTGTCGGCACCGAGAGCCAGCAAGTCCTCGGCCAGTTCCCGGCCCAGGCGTTCGCCTTCAGCCCTTGGCGCCCGGCCTTCGACCCGGAAGACCTCAGTGCCATCAACGGCGCCCACCAGGCCCCGCAGCCAGAGCGTGTCATCATCCTCAAGCAGGGCGTAGGCTGCGATAGGAACCTGGCAGCCGCCCTCAAGACGCCGGTTCAGGGCCCGTTCGGCCTTGACGCGATCCGAGGAGTCCTTGTGGTCCAGAGGTTCCAGCATGGCCAGCAGGTCGTGGTCATCTACCCGGCACTCGATACCCAGGGCGCCCTGGCCGACCGCCGGAAGCGAAATCGTATCCGGCAGGCAGTAGCGGATGCGGTCATGGAACCCCAAACGCTTCAGGCCGGAGCTGGCCAGCACGATGGCTTCGTATTCGCCGGCATCAAGCTTGGCCAGACGGGTATTGACGTTGCCACGCAGCACGCGAATCTCCAGGTCCGGGCGATAGGCCCGAAGCTGGGCCTCCCGGCGCAGGCTGGCAGTGCCGACCACGGCGCCGTGGGGCAGGGCGTCAACGTTGTCGTAGTGATTGCTGACGAA
>PYVH01000175.1 GCA_003030785.1 Marinobacter sp. B9-2
TCCGTAAACCCAGAGACCGGGAAAAGGTTAACAGGACTTTTACATGACCGCTACATTACTCCGCCACGACTGGACACTACAGGAAGCCCGCGAGCTTTTCGAGCTCCCCTTTAACGATCTTCTGTTCCGTGCCCAGAGCGTGCATCGCCAGCACTTCGACCCGAATGAAGTGCAGGTAAGCACTCTGCTGTCGATCAAGACCGGCGCCTGCCCGGAAGACTGCAAGTACTGCCCGCAGAGCGGTCATTACAACACTGGCCTTGAGAAAGAAAAGCTGCTGGAAATTGAAAAGGTGGTGGCGGAAGCCAAGGCCGCAAAACAGAAGGGGGCTTCCCGGTTTTGCATGGGCGCCGCCTGGCGCAGTCCTTCGCAGAAGGACATGCCTTATGTTCTGGACATGGTCAAACAGGTGAAGTCCCTGGGGCTTGAGACCTGCATGACCCTTGGCATGCTCAAAGAAGAGCAGGCGGTGGAACTGGCCGATGCCGGGCTGGATTACTACAACCACAACCTGGATACCTCTGAGAAATACTACAGCCACATCATCACCACGCGAACCTACCAGGACCGCCTGGATACGCTGGACAATGTTCGCAAGGCCGGCATGAAGGTGTGCTGCGGCGGCATTATGGGCATGGGCGAAGATGAGGATGACCGGGTTGGTCTGCTGATGCAGTTGGCAAACCTTCCTCACCATCCGGAGAGTGTGCCGGTGAACATGTTGGTGAAGGTGAAAGGTACGCCCATGGAGGATGTCGAGGATCTGGATCCATTCGAGTTCATCCGCATCATTGCGGTGGCGCGGATCATGATGCCGGCTTCCCACGTTCGTCTGTCGGCGGGCCGTGAGAACATGAATGAGCAGATGCAAGCTCTTTGTTTCATGGCGGGCGCTAACTCGATCTTCTACGGTGAGAAGCTGCTGACCACCGCCAACCCTGAGGCTGATGCGGATATGCTGTTGTTCAAGCGTCTGGGAATCCGGCCTGAACAGCGGGAGCAGTGTGCGTCCGAGGAGCAGGAAGAGGAGGCGATTGCCGAGGCTGTGGAGTATGAGGCGACTCGTCATATGTTCTATGACGCTACCCGGGAATCTGCCTGACTTTACAATAATTTACTGAAGCTCGGGGGAGCAGGCTGAGTGCAGGGCTCTCCGGGATACGCTACGAGCACCCCGGTGGGGTCCAGCCAGCAATCACAGATTGCTGTCGTTCGGCTGTCGCATGAAGCTTCGCTTCATCGGCGCTCGGCCTCACCCATGTGCGCTTGTTTCGGGCCATCCATGGCCCTCTACAATCCCGCAGAGCCCTGCACGCAGCCTGCCCGAACCTTCGGGTGCCTTCATGGCGTCAAATCTGATCCAAAGTGTAACGGCTAACCTGGAGCGATGCCCGTGCGGGACTTTGCCCTTGAACTGGAAGAACGTAAACACGCTGGGCTTTACCGGACGCGCCGGCAGGTAACCGGGCCCCAGAAGCCTTCTCTTGTTGCTGACGGCAAACCTCTGCTGTCTTTCTGCAGCAACGATTATCTTGGCCTTGCCAATAATCCTGGCAATATCAATGCACTGCGTAATGCGCTTCCGGAGACAGGTCTTGGGGGCGCAGCTTCCCATCTGATCTGTGGTCACCATGATGCCCATCACCAGTTGGAGCTTCGTTTGGCGGAGTTCACCGGTCGCAGTTCGGCGCTGTTTTTCTCCACCGGCTACATGGCCAATATGGGGGTTATTTCGGCACTGGCCGGGCGGGGCGATACGATTTTTTCGGATCGGCTGAATCACGCCTCCATTATCGATGGCTGTATTCTGAGCCGTGCCCGGGTTCGGCGTTATGCCCATGGAGATGTAGCAGCGCTGGCGACGATGCTGGCGGAGACGTCCGGGCACAAGCTGGTGGTAACAGACGGTGTTTTCAGTATGGATGGTGACATTGCGCCGTTGGCGGAGTTGGCTCGGGTCTGTCGGGCTCATGATGCGCTACTTGTTGTTGATGATGCCCACGGAATTGGTGTGCTGGGGCCTGAGGGCCGGGGCAGTGTTGCCGAGGCGGGGCTGTCGGAAGATGATGTGCCGGTGCTGATCGGTACCCTCGGCAAGGGGGTTGGTACCAGTGGCGCATTTGTTGCCGGGCCGTCGATGCTGATGGATTATCTGGTGCAGAAGGCCAGGACCTATATTTATACGACGGCGATGCCGCCGGCGCTTGCCATGGCGACCATTTCGAGTCTGGATCTTATTGAACGGGATCAGGGGCGCCGTGATCATGTATTGGGGCTGGTGTCCCGGTTCCGTCGTGAGGCCTCTGCCATGGGCTATGAATTGATGCCCTCGCATACGCCGATCCAGCCGATCATGATTGGCGATAATCACGACGCCCTGGCACTGAGTCAGGCGCTGGAGGAGCGAGGTTTGCTGGTCTCGGCGATTCGCCCTCCCACGGTTCCGGTGGGCGAGGCGCGTTTGCGGG
>PYVH01000176.1 GCA_003030785.1 Marinobacter sp. B9-2
TTAATTCGCCAGCGTCCAACGACTTTACTCAAACTACCTCCTTAAAACATAACGCCGCTCAGCATGCGCGGCTGCGGAATGGAGGCGAAGCCGCAATGTAGTAGGCGTCGCCGTGACTGGCTTGGTTATATCAGATATACAAGTCGTCATCCCGACGAAACTCTAACACCCCCTGCCCGACATAGATTTTTGGACAAGATGGGCATTTGTAAAGCTGCTTGGGGTCGTTGACAACAAGTATGTGATACCCCAAACAAACGAGCACTCCAAATACACTCACGACGTTATGAAAAACGGCAGCAAGCGCAACGCTGAGAATGAGCAGCAAGAGAGAGCGTTGGCTCCGGCTGTCTCCGGTCCATGTAAAAGCCCCAAAGGGATAGCCCACGTACGGGGCAGCATTGAGCTTCACAGTGCCTGCCTTTTCTAGTTTTGCGTTACAACTCTTACACCGGAGCATGATTTTCCATTCGGATATAACGCCAGCAATAAACGGCGCCCTGACAAGGGTGTCCGGTGGAGGCCCATCGGGCCGGAACAAATTTAATTGCCTTGTTATATTTTTTCACGCGCTTCACTCACAAACATCACGGCCGAAACAACAGCACCCAACATAGGTATTGCCGCTACCGCTTTATTCCCAAATGCAGCGCAAAGAGGCGCGACAAGCAGACCGAGTTGTGTGCCACTTGGGCCGCAATCTGAAGAACCAGTGAATAGCGAGTATGCCCACCAAAAACAAACGACTACTGCCGCTCCGAAAGCACTGCACGCTATGATTTTCTTTTTCAGCTTCTGCTTACTGGACTTCGTGGCCATAGATAGAGTGCTTTGAAATATATAACGCCAGCCAGCATGCGCGCCTTTGTAGTGGAGGCGAAGCCGCAACGAAAAAGGCGTCGCCGTGCCTGGCATGGTTATACAGACTTCGCCACCAACATTTCGGTGGCACCTTTTTGAAACCGGTAGCTAACAGGCTGCAATGAGACATCAATCCCATTGGCGGATAATGTCGTCATAACCTGATCCAAATGCTTCGAGGCCTCTCCGTCCAGAGATACAACAGGAAAGACGCGGACTTCGGAGGCAACTCTGCATAGCTCCCGCATTGAATCCAAGTGAGCCGCGCCATCTACATGGTCACTGTAGAGAAAAAGGTAGTGTGAGCAGACTGCTAAATCGAATTCGGAGTCAGAAAACGGAAGCGAAGGCAACGATGCTGATACATACCGCCCTTGCCGGCAACCCGCATCAAAGTCGGACAGGAACCTCGACATGGCCTTCATACGGACCTCGCCAAGCTGCTCGACGCTACTCAGTGAATCCCAGATATAGTTGCCTACCCCCTGCCGCATCTTAGTCATGATTTCCGGATACACGTCGTCAATCCGGCGACGTATTTCGTCAGCCCGAAACTGGTAAACCGGATCACAAGAAGTGACTTGGAACCCACGGTCTGTTGCCTCGACATTGAAGCTCGCGGGGCCATCACCACAACCAAGGATTCGCTTGCTCAGGTCACCCTCGGTTAATCCGAACATTGCCTGATATTCTTCAAAAGACCGACCCCATGGGACTACGTTGGTTAACTCCAAACCTGACTCTCCTTAGTCTGTATAACGCTGAGCACAGCGGCGACCTTGGAATGGCGACGAAGGAGCCATGGAAAGGGCGTCCGGCGGCCATCGGCCGCGTACTGCTGCGACTTGTTAAGGGCCTGTTCACCCTTGGTTTTTATTGGGCACCCAATGCTGAATGCCAACTCCCGATACTGTGTGCCAGCTTGACCCATTGCGCCAGGAACCAGGCCACCGAATGAGCGGAAATTACCCGACGATTGCGCCGGATTGCCCCGCGACCTGAACTCCAAATTACGCGCCGAAGCCGTTGCCAAACTTAGGGCTGTTTTCTGCCTGCCGGCAACCTGCCAAGCGGCGGTAAAACACCAAACCAAAGAACACCGGAGCAAGGCCTTTAACGCCAGCCAGCATGCGCGGCTACGGAATGGAGGCGAAGCCGCAATGTAGTAGCCGTCGCCGTGCCTGGCCTTGTTAAAATCCGCTACTCGATGAAACCGGCAGCGGACATCTCATTAATTATTTTGTTTGCCAAACTCTCTGCGAAAACAGAGTTGGTTATGTTAGCTAGCCCGGATGCAGATGTACTGGCCTCCATGATGAAAGCTTTATGCTTCGTCTCCATATCAAACATGGTTATCGAGTAACCTTGCTGACGACTGAAGGAGTACAGCGCCATGGAGTTCGCACTGCCCGAAACCGTATTGCCGTAAACAGTCGCAGATCCAAACGTTTGTGACCCCATATACTGGCTGTTGGTCGCACCCGATCCTATTCCAACAATTAGCCAACCATCGACAGCATTCTGATCAATGATTTCAAAAATTCGAGGCTCTGAATATTCTCTGGTAGGAGGGAACAACTCATCCTTGGTTACGCATCCGACAGATCTCTCTCTCAGCTCACTGCACAACTCGGTGATCATTAAGTCTTTGAATTCAAATGGTTATGTTTGATATTCGATTTCTACGGCCGACTCGTCTCCACAATGAATGAAG
>PYVH01000177.1:0-1986 GCA_003030785.1 Marinobacter sp. B9-2
ATCGGTGAATCTGATGACGACGATAACAGGCGTTGTGCCAGTCATTTGGCGAAAGGTTTCGCGTTTTTGTGATTTTATGATGTATTGCTGGTGTGAAGGTCTGGCGGTATTACTGCATCTGAACCCACACCTGCAATGGGAAGTTCACGGGCTGGAAGGGTTAAGTAAGAAGAACTGGTATCTGCTTATTTGTAACCACCGTAGTTGGGCAGATATTGTCGTACTGTGCGTGCTGTTTCGTAAGCACATTCCGATGAATAAATATTTCCTCAAGCAACAGCTGGCCTGGGTGCCATTTCTTGGCCTGGCGTGCTGGGCGCTGGATATGCCGTTTATGAAGCGTTATTCCCGCGCTTATTTATTACGTCATCCGGAGCGACGTGGTAAAGATGTTGAAACCACTCGGCGTTCTTGTGAAAAGTTTCGCCTGCATCCCACCACCATTGTCAATTTCGTTGAAGGCTCCCGTTTCACGCAAGAAAAACATCAGCAAACCCACTCCACTTTTCAAAACTTGTTGCCACCAAAGGCGGCAGGCATTGCGATGGCGCTAAATGTACTGGGTAAACAATTCGATAAACTGCTTAATGTTACGCTGTGTTATCCGGACAATAACCGTCAGCCGTTCTTCGATATGTTAAGCGGTAAACTGACGCGAATTGTCGTTCATGTGGATTTACAGCCTATTGCCGATGAGTTACATGGCGACTACATCAATGACAAAAGCTTTAAGCGCCATTTTCAGCAATGGCTGAACTCACTGTGGCAGGAAAAAGACCGACTTCTGACGTCGTTGATGTCATCACAGCGGCAGGACAAGTAAATTTTGCTCGCCTCTGAATGAGCAGAGGCGAGTGAGTATTTTAATGAACAAAACGTCCGGCACGAGACATAAATTCTTCTTCGCTCATCTCCTGTCCGTTAAAAACAACTTTACCCGGTGTATAACGCAGTTGCAGCGAGGCGGTATTGTTGTCAATCGTGATTAACTGAAACATCTGACCTAAGGTCATCATCCCGCTGATTTGTTTATCAGCCCGCTTTTGCGCTTTTTCCGCATCCATTCCTTCAGATAAATTAAGCTGTTTTGCGGTTTCTGTGACGACATTAAGCGGTAACTTCACATCAAAATTGAGCGATTTAATATCTTTGTTTGTGGATGATGAAGATTTGGCTGGGTCGGCAATACTGATATCCAGATTGGCATTTAGTTCGCCGAGTGCGTTCTTCCATTTTACCGGTTGTTTAATGGTCGGCTCACTTTTTTGTAATAACGGTAAATACTCTTTGAACAATGCAGCATTCACTTCTTGCAGAGCAACTTCATCGTTTGCTAACTCAGGGTGTGCAGCAAGCTGCTTCTGCATTGCAATGTTATACTGGATGATAAATTGGCGCACCGCTGAGGGATCAATAGATTCAGCAATCAATGACCACTCACCACTACCGAGTTGCTGATTCCCTTTTGTTAACTTATCAAGTTCGTAGGTCAGATTGACATTGATATAATCTTTGTCTTTAACGCGATCCAGCATGGTTTTTGCAACGAAAGCATCGATTTGGGCAACGTCTTCCCCGTGATTGATAATGTTAATCTGATTAAATTTCGACTCGCTTTCACCAACCGGAAATTTCTTTTCTTCTAATCGCGCCAGAGAATCAATGGTAAAACTTTTTGCCGTTACTTTGTTCATTGGTGATAATTGCAGAACAATATCTTCGACTTTGCCTTCAATATCCAGGTTAGACAATGAACTACCATCACCATTAAAAGTAAACTGGCCCTCACCAAAAGAAAACTTTCCATACTCTGCAGGGGCAACATCTAATGTCGTAGAGAATGAGCCACCAAACGCGAATCGCAATGTCGCTTCCACGGGCGATTTATTTTTCGCGGCGATAAATAGCGGTTGTGTCAGTTCATTATTCACTAAGTTCACTTTTGCCGCTGCCAGTGCTGGGATGACATTACCATGCATTAACATT
>PYVH01000177.1:1996-2532 GCA_003030785.1 Marinobacter sp. B9-2
GATGGGCAACGGACCGTGCTCAACATCCACATCAAATACAACTTTCTGGCCTGGCTTGATATTGAGATCGGGTGCACCGTTATCGAATGTCATTTGCATTTGAAAACGAGAATTAAAAAAACCTTTGTCAAAATTTTTATAACTTAACGTCATATCGTAGGCATGTTCACCTTTCTTTTTAGCATCGTTAAAATCTTTAATAAACTTTTCGACACCAGGCTGAATTTGCGTACCTGTGTACCATGTGCCACCACCCCAGATTACGGCTAACGCAACAATAACACCTGTAGCTGACTTACGTATCATATAAATATTCCCTGATAAAACAGCAAAACTTTAAATATCCGCTTATGCTGAAATAATGTCCAGCGGCAGGACGCATTATCAGAATGTATTTATATTTATTAAATAATAAAAAAACCCGTGAATATTCACGGGCCTTATGTAATTTACATTGAACTATTTTTTCTCGGACAGATATTTCACTGTATCAGCATACTGCTGAACAAAAACATCCATATTGCTGGTATCCATAC
>PYVH01000178.1 GCA_003030785.1 Marinobacter sp. B9-2
CGGAGGTTGGCAGAAAAAACCGGCAATTAACGGTTGCATCCGGCTAAAAACGTGGGGTAGATTCTACACAGAATCTTTTTACGAATTCAGAGCAGACTGTCGATTTTATGAATCTCAACGCAGTGATTGTCCTTGTGAAGCTTGTCCTGGTGGTCGTGGTACCGTCCGGGGGCTTCTGCGTGGACAAGCGGGTGAGATAGCGACAAACCTGACAAGACACCAGAAACCCCCGGCACCGAAAGGTCCCGGGGGTTTCTTTTTTTACGGCAAAAGAAAAGGGAAAGACGACCATGAACGGCGCACAGCACATTCTTGACGCGTTCCACCGCCACAACATCAGCACGGTTTTCGGATATCCGGGTGGCTGCATCATGCCGCTATACGACGCGCTGGTGGACGATGTGGGCGTGGAGCATGTGCTGTGCCGCCATGAACAGGGCTGCGCCCTGGCGGCAGACGGCTACGCCCGGGCCAGTGGCAAGCTGGGCGTCTGCATTGCCACGTCGGGCCCCGGCGCCACCAACCTGATCACCGGCGTTGCCAACGCGCACCGGGATTCCATTCCCATGCTGGTGATCACCGGCCAGGTTCCCTCGGGCCTGATCGGCACCGACGCCTTCCAGGAAACCGACGTACTGGGCATGACCCTGGGCATCGTTAAACACAGCTACCTGATCGATGATGCCAACAGCCTGCCGACCATCATGGAAGAGGCGATCGAACTGGCTCAGAGCGGTCGCCCCGGGCCGGTCTGGATTGATATCCCCAAGGACCTGTTGCTGTCCGAAGCGGCCGATGCGCCCTTCCCCCAGCCTGAAGCCCGTGAAACAGCTTCAACCGACCTGACGGACGCCCTGGCAATGCTGCGCGCAGCCCGCAAGCCCCTGCTCTACAGTGGCGGTGGCATCAGCCTGGCCCACGCCGAGGACAGCTTCCGGGCCTTTGCCGAACCCTCCGCCCTGCCCGCGGTTGTGACTCTGAAGGGCATCGGCAACCCCGGGAAACACAATCCTTATAACCTAGGCATACTGGGCATGCACGGTTCCCGGGCAGCCAACAAGGCCGTCGACGAGTGCGACCTGCTGCTGGTCATCGGCGCGCGACTTGATGATCGCGCCACCGGCAAACTGGATGGCTTTGCCCCCTACGCCAGGATGATTCACATCGATGCCGACGCAGCCGAAATCAACAAACTGCGCGACGCCGACCTGGCCATCCGCGGCGACCTGAACGAAATACTGAAATCTCTGACGGACGCATTGCAGGCTGACCCACTGGCCATCAAGGATTGGCAGAAACAGTGCCGCACCTGGCACACCACCGGTGGCTTCCATGCGGCCGACAACGACGATCCGATGGCCCCGATCACCGGCCCGGCCTTCATCCGCCAGCTCTCCCGGATTGCCCCTGACGACACCGTGATCGCCTGCGATGTTGGCCAGCACCAAATGTGGGTGGCCCAACACTACGAATTCGACCACCCACGCCACCACCTCACCAGTGGCGGCCTCGGCACCATGGGCTTCGGCCTGCCTGCCGCCATCGGTGCCCAGTTTGCGGATCGCAACAGCACCGTCATCAACGTAACCGGTGATGGCTCGTTCATGATGAACGCCCAGGAACTGGCCACCATCCGCCGCTACAACCTGCCGGTAAAACTGATCGTCATGGACAACCAGTGCCTGGGCATGGTCCGCCAGCAGCAGGAGCTGTTCTACAACAACCGGGAAAGCCAGATAAACCTGGACGACAACCCCGACTTCGTTGCCATGGCCCGGGCCTTCGACATCCCGGCCCTGCACATCGAACGCACCGACCAGATCCGCCGCGGCATCGAAACCATCCTGGCCTACAACGGCCCGATGCTGCTGCACGTTGCCATCAGCCGTGAAGAAAACGTCTGGCCCATCGTAAAACCTGGCGCCAGCAACACCGACATGATCGACGAAACCGCCCGCACCGCCAAAGCCAGCAAGGAGCAAGTTGCATGAACCCGCAAAGCCAACCTTCGACACCCAGCTACACCATCAACTGCCGAATGACCCAGGAAGCCGCCGCCCTGGAGCGGCTCTGCCAGGTGGTTCGCATCCGCGGGTTCCGGATTGCCACCATGGCGGTGGAAACCGCCGGCGAGCATTTGAACATCGCGCTGACGCTGGAGGGCACGCGGCCGATTGCCATGTTGCAGTCGCAACTGGAGAAGCTTCACACCGTTGCCGAGGTTGCCCTCGCGGCTGGCTCTGTCGCTCATTCCCGTTCGGCCTGAGGTTTTGGCGGCATAGTCTTTTCGTAGCCTGAGGTTTGGCGGGCAGGTACGGGGGTGGGGGTATCTTTTCTTCGGGGAAAACAACTCGCTGCGCTCAGACATCTTTTCCCTGTCAGAAAAAATACCCCCACCCCCTACCGACGGGCAGCAACGATATGTCTTGAGAAAAGATGCAAGATTTGATGCGGGAGAAAGGTTCTTCAGTTCGTAGGTCGATGAGATGGTCTCCTCCCCTCCTAATCGGCGTCGCAATGCGCCAGGATA
>PYVH01000179.1 GCA_003030785.1 Marinobacter sp. B9-2
GGCTGGCCAGTCAGACCCAGGTGGTTGTGCCGGATGTCAGCGATGGCCACTGCGGCGCCAGCCGGCCCGGCCATTTTGAAGGCGTTGCCAGCGTGGTCACCATGTTGTTCAACATGGTTCAGCCCGATTTTGCCGTATTTGGCGAGAAGGATTTCCAGCAACTTGCCGTAATCCGGAAACTGGTCCGTGACCTGATGATCCCCGTGGATGTCGTGGGAGCCCCCACCGTGAGAGAGGACGACGGCCTGGCGAAAAGCTCACGCAATGGCTACCTGACACCTCAGGAGCGGCAGATTGCGCCGGCGGTCCACCAGACCCTGCAGTCCACGGCGACCAAGATCAACGATGGTCGTACAGACTTCCATGCCCTGGAGAGCGAAGCTGAGCAGAGTCTCGGGGACGCCGGGCTCAGGCCGGACTACTTTAACATCGTCAACAGCCAGACCCTCAAACCGGCCACAGCCGAGGACAGGGACATTACCATCCTGGTAGCAGCCTTCCTGGGCAAAACCCGTTTGATCGATAACCTGTCTCTGACCCGATAAGCCAACAGAAAAGGACGCTCTGATGCCCGCACATCCTGCAGTACTGACCTCGAAACCCGAATGGCAGGCGCTGAAGGGGCAACGGGAACGCCTCGACGGCGTTCTCATGAAGGATCTGTTCGAGCAGGATCCCGGGCGGGCAAAGCGCTATTTTGTTGAAGGCGCAGGGCTATCACTGGACTTTTCCAAGAACCGGATCACTGATGAGGTGCTGGAGGCATTGCTGGCGCTGGCCAGCAGCTGCAACCTGGAAACCAGACGGGACGCATTGCTCCGGGGCGAGCAGGTAAACGTTACCGAGGATCGGCCCGCCCTGCACACCGCACTGCGCAATCCGGGAACCGAGGCAATCACGGTAGACGGCGAGGACGTGATCGCTGAGGTTCAGAGCACCCTCGATCGCATGGAAACCCTGGTGAACGATGTTCTGGATCAGCGTCGCATTGGATACACCGGCAAACCTTTTACCGACGTGGTAAGCATCGGAATCGGCGGCTCCTACCTGGGCCCCAAATTGGTAGGCGAAGCCCTTCAGCCCTACGCCCAGGCCGGTATTCGCTGCCATTACGTGGCCAACATTGATGGCACTGAAATCTGCGAGACACTTCGCCAGGTACATCCGGAAACCACCCTGTTCCTGATCCAGTCGAAGTCGTTCCGTACCCAGGAGACCCTGGAAAACAGCAAAGTTGCGCGACAGTGGTTTCTTGATCGCTGCGATGATGAACAGGCGGTCTCGCAGCATTTCATGGCGGTGACCGCCAACGTACCGGCGGCACAGGACTTCGGCATCGATCCGGACAACGTTTTCCCGATGTGGGACTGGGTGGGCGGTCGTTACTCGCTCTGGTCCGCCATTGGGCTTCCCATTGCCTTCTGCGTTGGCATGGCCAACTTCCGGGCACTGCTGGCCGGCGCCCATGCCATGGACCAGCACTTCCGTGAGGCGCCACTGGCGGAAAATCTGCCGGTGATCATGGCCATGCTGGGCATCTGGTACAACAATTTCTGGGGTGCCGAGACCCACGCGATACTGCCCTACGATCACTATCTGCGCAGCCTGCCGGACCACCTCCAGCAGCTGGACATGGAAAGCAATGGCAAGAGCGTGACCCAGGGGGGCGACGCCCTTGCCTGGCAATCCGGCCCGGTCGTCTGGGGTGGGGTTGGCGCCAATGGCCAACACGCCTATCACCAGCTGATCCACCAGGGCACCCGTCTGATTCCGGCCGATTTCATCATCCCCCTGAAAACCCACAATCCGGTGGCCACCCATCACGCAGACCTGTTCGCCAACTGTCTGAGCCAGTCCCGGGCCATGATGGCCGGAAAATCGCTGGACGAAGCCAGGGCAGAACTGGCCGCGGAAGGTCTGAACGAAGCCGAAATTGAACAGCTTGCCCCCCACAAGGTCATCCCGGGCAACAAACCGAGCAACACCCTGACCATGGAAAAGGTTACGCCGGAGACCGTGGGCGCACTCATTGCCCTCTACGAGCATCGCACCTTCGTACAGGGGGGTGATCTGGGATGTGGATTCGTTTGATCAGTGGGGCGTGGAGCTCGGGAAACAGTTGGGCAAGGGCATCCTGCCGCGCCTGCTTGGCCAGGAAGATGGCAACCAGGCCAGCGACAGCTCGACCGATCACCTTATTGAACGGTTCCGCTCAGACGGCGGCGTTTGAGATCTGCCGCCCCTGCCAGCTGAAATCCACCGGCCAGAGCTTCTGGCCGGTGCTGTATTCCCGCCACAACTGACCGTAGGATTTACCGCACACCGGATGCACGGCCTCCGGCGCGATGTCGGCGAGCGGCCGTAGCACGAAGGCGTTTTTCAGAATCTCCCCCCTGGGCAGCTCGACACCTTCTATCCGGCCGACCGCATCGCCGTAGGTGAGAATATCCAGATCAAGGGTTCGCGCGCTGAATTTCGGCACATCCCGACGACGGCCGTTCTCGGCTTCCAGTTGCTTGAAAC
>PYVH01000180.1 GCA_003030785.1 Marinobacter sp. B9-2
GTCGCGGAGATTTTTAATACGGTGACCGATGAGCGGGACGAGGTACTGATATCCCTGGCCGAAAGAGAGGCGTTTTTCCGCTCCCTCACCCAGAGTGCGCCTATCGGTATCGTCCAGACAGACGTTCTGGGCCGTATCGAATTCGCCAATCCGGCCTTTGAGGCTATCGTCAGCCAGCCGGCGGAAGATCTCACCTACAGTTACCTGGCTAATCGCGTCCATGAGACCGACAGGCAGGAAGCGATTGCCGGTTGGAGAAACGCGATCAGGAATCAAAGTGTTTTCCGGGGCCGGTTAAGGCTGGCGTCGCCCGCCCCGGATCAGGTGATCTGGGCTGATGTGATGACGGCAGCAATCCAGACGCCTGAGAAGGCTCTGGGCACCATCACAGTGGTCCGCGACATATCCCATGAATTGGAGGTGGAAGAGGCGCTCAGAACAGAGCAGCAGCGCGCAGAGACGATACTGGGCGTCCTCCAGGAAGGGGTTCTCATGGTAGACGTCGAGGGTGTGATCCGGTTTGCCAACGATGCCGCCTGTCGGCTCCTGGGGACGGAGGGTGAATGCGTACTCCGGAACTTTTTCCAGCTGGTCACCATTGAAACGGAAGACCGGGAACTGACAGCGCAGGAGTTCCTGTCCGGAGAGGATCTGGACAGCCTTTATGTGACCCTGCGGAACTCGCTGGATGTGCCCTTCCCCATTGATCTCACCATGCTGCACATACGCCAGGGGCGCGAGGATGAGCGCCTGGTATTCGTGCTGCGGGACGACAGCGACCGCCGTCGGCAGGAGGAAAGGCTGTCCTGGGAAGCGACCCACGACAGCTTGACCCAGTTGCTGAATCGTCGGGCGTTCAATGCGTCGCTGGTCCGGTGCCTGGGAGAGGCCGGTCGCCAGGAAGTCCGTTCGGTACTGATGCTCATCGATCTCGACTATTTCAAACCGGTAAACGATGAAGGCGGTCACCTGCTTGGCGACGACCTGCTCAAACGGCTGGCGGATCTGTTCAAGGACTCGGTTCGTCAGTCCGATACGGAGGCCAGGCTGGGCGGTGATGAGTTCGGCATTATTCTGCCTGCCTGCGGCATAAAAAGGGCCCAGGCGCTGGCGGAGCGGATCCGCGCCGATGTTGAGGCGCTTCGCATTGAACATGACGGCCGCTCATTCGGTGTAACCACGAGTATTGGCCTGACAGAACTGACACCGCAGGACAGCGGCCCCAGAGAGGTTATGGCCCGGGCGGATGAGGGTAGCTATATCGCCAAGTCCCGGGGTCGCAATACGGTTGTTGTGGTTCCTTCACCACCAGCCGGCTGAGAGACTGGCCTGCCATAGCAGGCGAATCGCAAGCGCGGTCAGCACGATATTGAAGATCAGTGTGAACTTCCGGTTGCTCAGGGAGCTAAGCACATGGAGGCCCAGCCAGGTGCCGGCAAAGCCACAGCCAATCATGGCAAGGATGAACGGCAGCCACTCAAAGAACATGAACCCGGCCGCTCCGAACACCAGAGCCTTGGGTGCATGCTGGAGCGTCATGGCGGTGGCAAAGGTGGCCACGGTTTTGAACCGGTCGGTGTGAATCCGCTTGATGAATGCGGCAACCAGCGGCCCGGTGGCGCCCACGAACAGACTGATAAAACTGGTCAGTGCCGATGCCAGAAACACGCCGGGGGCGCCGAATGCACCCTTGGGCAACGCCGGTCCCCAGCACAGGTAGAGAACGAAAAGCGCGATGGTCAGCTGCCAGATATGGGCCGGGAGATTCACCAGTAACCAGGCCCCCAGCGCCGCCCCTGCAATCACGCCGGGCAGAAACGCTGCGATCACCCGCCAGTCCACATGCCGCCAGGTCAGTGCCGCCCGGCCAACATTGGAACCCAACTGGATCATGCCGTGAACCGGGATAATGGCTGCCGGCGGCATCCAGCTGGCCATCAACACCAGCAGCAGAACGCCGCCACCGGCTCCGAGGCTGGCGGTGATCATCGAGGTGATGGTGGAGCTGGCAAGCAGGAAAACGGCGACTGGAAGGCTCAGGCTTTCGGGTATCAGTTGGTTGAGTACTTCCATTCACAGAATTCCGTTGATTTCAGTTTGGCCGTGCGGCACAGGGCCTCGGTTGCCAGTTGAACGTCGGCCACATAGTAGAGCGAGGCAAGGCCGAGCCGGTCCCGCCCAAGGTTGTGAAAAATCAGGCCGAAGGCAATATCACCGGCGGTGAAGCGTTCATGGTTGGCGGCAAAATATTCCGCTGGCTGTGCCAGCACTGGATCCTCCAGCAGCGCCTGGACCCGTCCTGCGCCGCCATGATACGCCTGAACCAGCAGCAGGGTGAACAAGCGGTCCCTTTTGGCATCCGGCAGATGGCCGAACCGTTGCTGGAAAACCGGTGCCAGATTGCGGGCATTCTGATTCATCAGGCGCAGGGCGCAGTCGATCTGTGCCAGTCGGTGCCAGAAATTGTCGGGGGCAATCTCGCAGTCAGAGAGTGCGGCGGGGGACAGCTGCAGGGTGCCCCC
>PYVH01000019.1 GCA_003030785.1 Marinobacter sp. B9-2
TATCCTGGCGCATTGCGACGCCGATTAGGAGGGGAGGAGACCATCTCATCGACCTTCCATCAAAACCCGCGCACTGCGGCTCATAATGGCTTTGGTTGCGGTCCACTGACCATTCACTTCCTTCGCTTCTGCTCCAACACGCAACGTGCCGGAGGGGTGACCAAAGGTCACATGGGTGCGGTCGCCGCCCCTGCAGCCAGATTCACCAGGGTTCCGGGAACTGCCGATGCTGTGGCAATGGCCACCGCCGCCGTGCCCATCATGGCGTGGTGGAGCTTGCCCATGGACAGCGCGCGAACCAGTACATCCACGTCCCCTGCCCCAATGCTTTTGCCGCTTGACGATACGTAATCAAACGGTTTCGCCACGAAGGCCACTTTCGGGGTGTGCTGGCGATTGGCGGCTTCTTCGATGTTCTGGATCAGCCCCATTTTTACAGCGGAAATCACCGCAATAGATCGTCGATATCGACCTTAAGAGCCTTCGCAAGCGCTCCAAGTACCTGTGTAGAACCCATTTTGGCTCCGGCTTCAATTTGAGACACGTACGATTTTCCTATCCCAGCTTCGTTGCCCAGTGATTCCTGAGTGAAGCCTCGATACTCTCTCCAAATTTTAAGCGGATGCTCATCACCTGACAGGAGGCGCGTCGCGACCGATCCAGGAATCGCCTCATCCTCTCCGGTTGAAAGGGCCGCGAGAGCTGCATCGGCGTCTTGAATGTCACGCGCATCCTGAGCCATCTCCAGCAATTCCTGATACTCTGCGTAAGGAATCACCGCATATTCAGGTTTGCCTGATTTTTCAATAATCTGAACGCTCATTTGTAAACATCTCCTCTCGCACCAACTTTCAAAACCAATAAAACCAGCTGGCCATCATCAATACTGCAAATTGCCCTGTAACCGCCCTGACGGAGTCGCCAATAAGGCCTTCCCTTAAGGGGCTTCCAGTCTCCGTTGTAGCTTTCAGGATCCCGGGCGATCGATTCAAGTTCCGACATGATCTTTTGGGCTATGGGCCTCGGAATCTTTCGAAGCGCCTTAATCGCAGATTTTTTGAATTTTAGGGAATACATGGGAGGAGTTTACTGGCTAGTTTTCTTTTAGTAAACCTTAGAGGCAGGCTACGCTATTCTTGAGGAGAGACGAACTCTGAACGTCTACCCGCCAAAACAAAGCCGGGAATACCCCGGCCTATTCTTGGGAACTTACGGAATCATTGTTAGAAGGAGTCGCCAGGCACCCTAACCCAACCCTCCATCAAGACCCGCGCACTGCGGCTCATAATGGCTTTGGTTGCCGTCCACTGACCATCCACTTCCTTCGCTTCTGCCCCGACACGCAAAGTGCCGGAGGGGTGACCAAAGGTTACATGGGTGCGGTCGCCACCGCCTGCAGCCAGGTTCACGAGAGTTCCGGGAACGGCCGATGCCGTGGCAATGGCCACCGCCGCCGTGCCCATCATGGCGTGGTGGAGCTTACCCATGGACAGAGCGCGAACCAGGACATCCACGTCCCCTGCCCGGATGTTTTTGCCGCTTGAGGATACGTAATCAGAGGGCTTTGCGACGAAGGCCACTTTCGGGGTGTGCTGGCGATTGGCGGCTTCTTCGATGTTCTGGATCAGCCCCATTTTTACCGCGCCGTGGGCCCGAATGGTTTCGAACCTGGCGAGGGCTTTGGGATCGGAGTTGATGTCGTCCTGCAGCTCGGTGCCTTTGTATCCAATGTCCTCCGCGTTCACGAAGATGGTGGGGATGCCGGCGTTGATCATGGTGGCTTTCAGGGTGCCTTCGCCAGGCACTTCCAGGTCGTCCACCAGGTTGCCGGTCGGGAACATGGAACCCTCGCCGTCGGCCGGGTCCATGAACTCCACCTGCACTTCTGCAGCCGGGAAGGTCACGCCATCGAGCTCGAAATCGCCGGTTTCCTGAACCTCGCCGTTGGTAATGGGCACGTGGGCGATGATGGTTTTCTTGATGTTGGCCTGCCAGATGCGGACGGTGCAGGTGCCGTTCTCCGGAACCCGGTCTTTGGCCACAAAGCCGCTGTTGATGGCGAAAGCACCGACGGCGGCGGTGAGGTTGCCGCAGTTACCGCTCCAGTCCACAAAGGGCTTGTCGATGGAGACCTGGCCGAACAGGTAATCCACATCGTGATCCGGCTGGGTGGGTTCTGCCAGGATCACGGTTTTGCTGGTGCTGGAGGTGGCGCCGCCCATGCCGTCGATTTGCTTCTGGTAGGGGTCGGGGCTGCCGATCACCCGGAGCAAGAGTTTGTCCCGGGCTTCGCCTGGTATCTGGCAGGCTTCCGGGAGGTCCTGAAGGCGGAAGAAGACGCCTTTGCTGGTGCCGCCACGCATGTAAGTGGCGGGGACTTTGATTTGGGGAGCGTGGGGCATGGTTTTACTCTCTGTATCCGTGAAGATGGGGTCAGAAGAAGGCTTTCTTCTGCCCCCTTGTTTCCTGGCTCAGGCAGCGCCTTCGGATTGCAGGAAATCTTCCGCAAACCGCTGCAACACACCACCAGCGCTATAAATAGACACTTCCTCAGCGGTATCCAGGCGGCAGATAACCGGCACACGCTCGGTGCTGCCGTTCTTCCGATGGATGACCAGCGTCAATTCGGCGCGGGGCGCCGGGGTGCCTTCTACGTCGTAGGTTTCTGTGCCGTCGATGCCCAGAGTTTTGCGTGTGGTGCCCTCTTCGAACTGCAGGGGCATCACACCCATGCCGATCAGGTTGGTGCGGTGAATGCGCTCAAAGCCTTCGGCCACAATCGCTTCTACACCGGCCAGGGCGACGCCTTTGGCGGCCCAGTCACGGGACGAGCCCTGCCCGTAGTCGGCGCCAGCGATGATGATAAGCGGCTGCTTGCGCTCCATGTAGGTTTCGATGGCTTCCCACATGCGGACCACTTTGCCCTCCGGCTCGATGCGGGCCAGGGAGCCCTGCTTCACGTTGCCGTTTTCGTCCCGGACCATTTCGTTGAACAGTTTCGGGTTGGCAAACGTAGCGCGCTGGGCCGTCAGGTGGTCGCCGCGGTGGGTGGCGTAGGAGTTGAAGTCCTCCTCCGGCACACCCATCTTGTGCAGGTATTCACCGGCTGCGCTGTTCATCATGATCGCGTTGGAGGGCGACAGATGGTCGGTGGTGATGTTGTCCGGCAACACCGCCAGCGGGCGCATGCCCTTGAGGGTTTTCTCACCGACCATGCCACCTTCCCAGTACGGCGGGCGACGAATATAGGTGCTCTGCGGGCGCCATTCGTACAGCGGGTTGGTGTTGGCCTGGGCATCGCGGGTGATGTCGAACATCGGGATGTAGGTGCTGCGGAACTGCTCCGGCTTCACGCTGGATTTCACGATGGCATCGATTTCCGCATCGTCCGGCCAGATGTCCTTCAGAGTGACGGGGTTGCCGTCTTTATCGTAGCCCAGGGCATCTTTTTCGATGTCGAACCGGATGGTGCCTGCGATCGCATAGGCAACCACCAGCGGCGGCGACGCCAGGAACGCCTGCTTGGCATAGGGGTGAATCCGGCCGTCGAAGTTCCGGTTACCGGAGAGCACGGCGGTGGAGAACAGATCGCGATCCATGATTTCCTGCGCGATCTTCGGATCCAGGGCGCCACTCATGCCGTTACAGGTGGTGCAGGCGAAGGCCACCACGCCAAAGCCGAGTTGTTCCAGCTCCGGCAGCAGTTTGGCTTCTTCCAGGTACATTTTGACGGTTTTGGAACCCGGCGCCAGGGAAGTTTTCACCCAGGGCTTGCGGGTCAGGCCCAGCTTGTTGGCGTTGCGGGCGATCAGGCCGGCAGCCACCATGTTGCGAGGGTTACTGGTGTTGGTGCAGCTGGTAATGGCGGCGATGATGCAGGCACCATCCGGCATCTTGCCCTCTTCCTGTTCCCACTCGCCGGCAATGCCGCGCTCTGCCAGTTCGGATGTGGGCAAATGCGCATGGGGGTTGGAAGGGCCAGCCAGAGTACGGGTCACCTTGGACAGGTCGAACTTCAGCACGCGCTCGTATTCAGCGTTCTTCATGCTGTCGGCCCAGAGGCCTGTTTCCTTGGCGAACTTCTCCACCAGGGCGACCTGATCGTCCTCACGACCGGTCAGTTTCAGGTAATCAATGGTCTGGCCGTCGATGTAGAACATCGCTGCGGTGGCACCATACTCCGGAGTCATGTTGGAGATGGTGGCACGATCGCCCACGCTCAGGCTGTCTGCGCCCTCGCCATAGAACTCCAGGTAAGCGCCTACCACTTTTTCCTTACGCAGGAATTCGGTGATGGCCAAGACCATATCGGTGCTGGTGATACCCGGCTGCAGCTTGCCAGTCAGCTCTACACCAACGATATCCGGCAGGCGCATCATGGAGGCACGGCCCAGCATAACGCTCTCGGCTTCCAGGCCGCCTACACCCACGGAGATTACGCCCAGGGCATCCACCATCGGTGTGTGGCTGTCGGTGCCGACACAGGTATCCGGGAAAGCTACGCTCTTTCCTTCCCCATCCGGCCGATTCTGAATCACCGGAGACATCTTCTCCAGGTTGATCTGGTGCATGATGCCGTTGCCTGGAGGAATCACGTCCACGTTCTTGAACGCGGTCTTGGTCCAGTTGATGAAGTGGAACCGGTCGTCGTTGCGGCGGTCTTCGATCTGACGGTTCTTCTCGAACGCGTCTTTCTCAAAACCCGCGTGCTCAACGGCCAGGGAGTGATCCACGATCAGCTGGGTGGGGACCACCGGGTTGACCTTGGCGGGATCTCCGCCCTTCTCGGCGATAGCGTCACGCAGACCCGCCAGATCCACCAGGGCAGTTTGGCCGAGGATGTCGTGGCAGACCACACGGGCCGGATACCAGGGGAAGTCCAGGTCGCGCTTGCGCTCAATCAGCTGCTTGAGGGAATCCGTCAGCACCTCAGGGTCGCAGCGGCGAACCAGTTGCTCTGCCAGGATTTTGGAGGTGTACGGAAGTTTGTCGTACGCGCCGACCTGGATGTCTTCCACGGCCTGGCGGGTATCGAAGTAGTCCAGGTCGGTGCCTGGGAGGGGTTTACGGTATTCAGTGTTCATGAGCAGTACTCGGAATCTTGGTTTATTGGTTCCCTCTCCCCTTGTGGGAGAGGGTTAGGGAGAGGGGGAGACCGCGTGGTGTGATGTTCACGCTCCCCCTCTCCCCCAGCCCCTCTCCCGCGGGGGGGAGAGGAGAGTGAAAAATCACGGCCGCTCGTCGATCGGCACCCAATTCGAATCCGCCGGGCCGGTGTAATCGGCACTGGGGCGGATGATGCGGTTGTTCTCACGCTGTTCTTTCACGTGGGCGGTCCAGCCGGATACCCGGGACATCACGAAGATCGGGGTGAACAGTTCGGTCGGAATGCCCATGAAGTGATAGGCAGATGCGTGGAAGAAGTCGGCGTTACAGAACAGCTTCTTTTCGCGCCACATGACTTCCTCGCAGCGCTCGGATACCGGGTACAGCACGGTATCGCCCACTTCCTCCGCCAGCTTTTTGGACCACTGCTTGATGATGGCGTTGCGCGGGTCGGACTCTTTGTAGATCGCGTGGCCGAAGCCCATGATCTTCTCTTTCCGCTCGAGCATGCCCAACAAGCCGTCTTCAGCCTCTTCCGGGGTCTTGAACTTCTGGATCAGGGCCATGGCGGCTTCGTTGGCGCCGCCGTGCAGCGGGCCACGCAGGGTGCCGATGGCGCCGGTCACGCAGCTGTGGATATCGGACAGCGTGGAGGCGCAGACACGGGCGGTGAAGGTGGAGGCGTTGAATTCGTGCTCGGCATAGAGAATCAGGGACACGTTCATCACCTTCTCATGCAGTTCGCTGGGCTTCTTGCCGTGCAGCAGCTCCAGGAAATGGCCGCCGATGGAGTCCACGTCGCTATCGGTTTCAATACGAACGCCATCGTGGGCGAAGCGGTACCAGTAGGTGATGATGGACGGGAACACCGCCAGCATGCGGTCGATCTTGTCGTCCTGCTCGCTGAAGTCTTCTTCCGTTTCCAGATTACCCAGCATGGAACAGCCGGTGCGCATCACATCCATCGGGTGCGCGTCTTTGGGAATGTGTTCCAGCACGGTTTTCAGGGCATATGGCAGACCACGCAGGCTCTGGAGCTTTTGCTTGTAGGCATCCAGTTCCTGACGATTTGGCAGTTTGCCGCGCAGCAGCAGGTAGGCGATTTCTTCGAACTGGGCTTTCTCAGCCAGATCGGCGATGTCGTAACCTCGGTAGGTCAGGCCCGCGCCACTTTTGCCCACTGTACACAGGGCGGTTTCGCCAGCTACCTGGCCACGGAGGCCTGCGCCACCTAGTTTTTTTGCTTCAGCCATTGTTGTCTCCCATCGTTATCTTGTTTGGGGTGTCGGATTACCCCTTGGGCCAATCCTGAATATTTGTGACTCCCCTCTCCCCGTGCGGGAGAGGGGCCGGGGGAGAGGGGAAGCTTCCGATTCTGCGGAGTGCTTCTCTACCCCCTCTCCCTGGCCCTCTCCCGCTAGGGGAGAGGGGATAAATGCTGTTAGCCTTTGCTCTGCTGGAACAGCTGGTCCAGCTTCTGCTCGAAATCGTGGTAGTTCAGGAAATCGTACAGCTCCATCCGGGTCTGCATCAGATCAACCACGTCTTTCTGGTCGCCCTTCTCCAGGATGTTCTGGTAAACAGTCAGGGCGGCCTTGTTCATGGCGCGGAAGGCGCTGAGTGGGTACAGAACCATGTCGGCGCCGGCTTCGGCCAGTTCCTTGCGGTTGTACAAGGGTGTGGTACCAAACTCGGTGATGTTGGCCAGGATGGGCACGTCCAGGGCTTCCGAGAAGGCCTTGTAGTGCTCAAGCTCCGTGACCGCTTCAGCGAAGATGCCGTCTGCGCCGGCTTCGATGCAGGCCTTGGCGCGCTCGATGGCGGCTTCGAGACCTTCTTTCTGGAAGGCGTCGGTGCGGGCCATGATGAAGAAGTCTTCGTCTTCGCGGGCATCGACGGCGGCTTTGATGCGGTCGACCATCTCTTCCTGGGACACGATTTCCTTGTTCGGGCGATGACCACAGCGCTTCTGGGCAACCTGGTCCTCAATGTGGACAGCTGCAGCACCGGCACGTTCCATCTCGCGGATGGTGCGGGCGATGTTGAAGGCGCCACCCCAGCCGGTATCAATGTCCACCAGCAGCGGTACATCGGTAGCTGCGGTGATACGGCGAACGTCTTCGACCACGTCGTTCATGGTGGTCATGCCCAGATCTGGCAGGCCGTAGGAGGCGTTGGCGACGCCGCCGCCTGACAGGTAGATGGCCTGGTGGCCGACTTTGTCGGCCATCATGGCGGCATAGGCGTTGATGGTGCCGACAATCTGCAGGGGCTGGTTTTCTTTGAGCGCCTTGCGGAAACGGGCGCCGGGGCTGAGTTTCTTGGACATGGTGTTGGCCTCTTTCGTTAAATGGAGATGTCGCCTTCCTGGATCTTTTTCTCGATGTTCTGTCTTGCTGCGTTGATATGGCGTTTCATCAGAAATTCGGCGAGTTCGCCGTCGCGCTGGGCGATGGCCTCGACGATACGGCGGTGTTCACCGAGAGCCCGCTGGGGGCGCCCGGTGGAGGTGCTGAGACGGTAACGGTACATCCGTACCATGTAATAAAGATCACCCAGCAGCATCTGGGCAAGTTTGGTGTTGCGGCTGCCGGTGGCGATTCTGTGGTGAAAGTCGTAATCCCCTTCGGCCTGGTAATAGGCCTGGCCCTGGGCTTCGTCGATCATGCGTTCGTGGGTGTCGAGGGTGGCCTGAAGGTCGGCAATTTCCTGATCCGTCATGCGCTCGGCTGCCTGGCGGGCGGCCAGCCCTTCCATGACTTCGCGAATGCGATACAGCTCCATCAGCTCGGAGGCGCTGACTGAAACCACCTTGACGCCGGCATGGGGGCGGCGCACCAGAAGGCCGCGAGACTCAAGGCGGCCCAGTGCTTCCCGGAGCGGGCCGCGGGTGAGATCGAACCGGGAACACAGCTCCAGTTCGCCGATTTTCTCGCCCGGCGCCAGTTCGCCTTTCACGATCGCCGTTTGCAGACAATCGAAGGCCTCGTCGGCGCGGGTGTAGGTAGGAGACAGTAACTCAGACATAGTTTGTCAACAAAACCCAGGTTATTTTGAGCAAAGCTACGCCTGAGCGGTCATATTGTCAACAATATTGGCTAAATTGACCCTTAGATTGTTTACAATAGATGCAGTCAATCAATAGAGCTGTCGTTCAGCGACCGGTGGCGGTGTGTACTGGTAAAGCCAGGTTTCCGTGAGCGCCTCGCCGCCCAGCCTGAGGTACAGGCGGATATTGATGGGTTCAACCGAGTCGTCCGGCACCAGGTCAAACATGGCCCGGTAACCACTGATTGCAGACAATGGTCTGGCTGAGGTGATTTCAACCTCTCCCCTGCTCACACTGATAACCGGCTCCACATCCGCATCCTTGCCCAGCATCTCCAGCGCGCCGCCGGTGAAATCAACGGCAAAGCGCCGTGAAAAATAGGTCCGCTTCTGACCCACGACACCGCCCAGCCCCGTCCGGGTTGCCTGTACCGTGGCCAACTCATAGGGTCGTAACGGCGCCTGCTCACCCCAGTGCAGGCGGTAGCTGTAGAGGTACTCCCGGCCCGGCAGCAGGGGTTCTTCCGGGTGCCAGAAAGCGACGATGTTATCGAAGGTTTCATCCACGGTCGGGATTTCCACCAGATCAACGCTGCCCCGGCCCCAGTCTCCACGGGGCTCCACCCAGAGGCTGGGCCGGCGATCGTAAAACACACCGTCATCCTGGTAGTGGTCGAACTTCCTGTCCCGCTGCAACAGGCCAAAGCCGACGGGGTTGTTATCCTGAAAGCTGTTGAACCGGAGATTGGCGGGATTCACCAGTGGCCGCCATAACCACTCGCCGTTGCCGTTGCGCATGGCCAGGCCGTCAGAATCATGTATTTCCGGCCGCCAGTCGTAGCCCATGCGATCGTCATTTTCACCCACCTGGTACATGCTGGTCAGCGGCGCAATCCCTGCCCGGGTGATCTCGGTTCTGGGATACAGCGCGACATCGACATCCATCACCATATTGCGCTCCGGGTCGAGCACAAACGCGTAGGCACCGGTGATGCTGGGAGAATCCAGCAGAGCCCATACCCGGAGCAGCTGGCTGCCCGGTGCCGGCTTCTCCAGCCAGAACTCCGAGAAACGAGGGAACTCCTCCTCCCGATTCATGCCGGTATCAATCGCCAGCCCCCTGGCTGACAGGCCGTACTGCATCTCGGAGCCCACCGCCCGGAAATAGCTGGCGCCGAGAAAGGCCGCCAGATCCAGGGCAAAGTTGTTGTGGTAGTGAACCCGAAATCCGGCGTAGCCAAGGTCTTCCGGCAGATCGCCCAGGGGCTGGTCTCCGCTGTAGCGGAACAGATCCTGTCGATAGGCCAGTTCGTTGGCCTGGTCATCAATGACTTCGTGGATTTTGACGGGTTGCTGGAAATACAGCCCAAGGTGGAAGAGCTGAATCTGGAAAGCAGTATTGTCGTTTCGCCAAAGCGCCTGGTCTTCGCGAAAAGCGATGGCCTGGTAATCATCCCAGGAGAGGTTTTTCAGGGCTTGGGGCAACTCGCCTTTGCGGGAAACATAAGCCGCGGTTGCCAGTTTCCGGGCTCGCCCCTTGAGCCAGGCATAGTTGAATTCTCGAGAACTGCCGTTGGATACCGGCTGAATCCCGGCTGCATTCACTATGGCTGCCAAAGGCAGCCCACTCGTGCCCATGAGCGCAGCCAGAGCCTTGATCAGCGACCGCCTGTCCATCGTCTGCCTCTCCTTTGCCAGTTCAAGAGTGCCATATAGAGAACGTGTGGACTATGTACGAACGATGAAAGGCAATGAGCGCAAATTGGCAGGGGCGGGAATCAAATCGCCATAGACATCGAGAGCGAGACATCCGGTCTGGATGGTTTGTCCATCCCAGGGCCGGACACATCCAGAATCCGACCAACACTCATACGGGCTTCGAAGCCGGGCGTCTGAAGCTGCAACGCGATTTCTCCCGTACTCGCTCCGAACGCCTCTTCGTTAGTTCCGGATGCTGGTGACCATCCCCTCAGAACCGAGAACATGACTTGGGAGCGAGTTGCGTCCATAAAGGGAATGACATACCCCGGGCTGCGCGCATCGAGGCGAACCCAGCCGCCCTCGGATACCGACAGAGACTGGCCATTGAATCCGCGCATCATCGAAGGACCCGCAATCTGAAGATACTCAGACGAAGCAAGATCCTCGGGGGCGAACTGGTAACGACCATTAACCTCCATGTCCCACCGATAAAGCTCGCGATACAGTGAGGCGGACACAGCCAGTTTGTGAAACCGGCTTTTTTCAGTGGAGTGAGCTGTTTGGCTGACCGATTCGTGGTGCTCAGTTCCACCAAGCGCGGTCAGACCTGTTCCCGCCACAAACCCGCCGGGCAGCTCCTGCTTGCCTGCGCACCGCAACCCGAAACTGGACAAGCTGTGGGATGAGTCTGAAACCCATTCCGAATCCTCAAAGGAACGCTTCGTGCCCGCTGAATGACTGAACACACTGTCTACTTTGATTCCCCGCCAGGACCAGAACGGCCGGCTGGCGGACAGTTTCAGGCCCTGGTATTCACTGCGCAAGTCCTGTCGCAGACCGGCGTGGTTTGCCACCCCGGCGCGCTCCGAATTGTTGACCATTATGTTCACTTTGCTGCCCGCAAGCGGGAGCGAATATCGAAAGCGTAGCGACTGTGACTCTCCCCCGTCCCGCCGGGCCACGGAATCCCGGAAATCCAGCGCCAGATCGTGGCTAGACCATAAGATATCGCTACCGGACACACTGAGCCGGCCCTTTGCCCGTTCCGTGTCATGATTGGAACTGCCGGAGAATTGAAGGCGCGGCGCAAAATAGCTGGAAACAGATCGCAGGATTCTGTCCGAGTACTGATCTATGGTTGTTAAAGGCCTCGACACCACGTCTGGCAGCGAGGCAGCGCCAACGGGCACGTACCAGAATAGTGCTAAAAGACACAGAGGTCGCAAACCGGATGCCTCGGAAGATGAATATTCGTCACCCGGAACTTTAAAAAATTGTTAATCCTCAAGCCATACCCCTTTGCTAAAACTTACAATTTTCCACATCCCCCTGCATTTCGACATATAAGTTGGGTAAACTCGGCACACTTTGTGAAAGAACAACTGTTCATAGGCCAACGCAGAGACGTTGAGCAGCCCACAGGGCGTGAAAACGACCATTAAAGGACGAATGACATGATCAGAAAATGCCTGTTCCCCGTCGCCGGCTACGGCACCCGTTTTCTTCCGGCAACCAAGGCGATGCCCAAGGAAATCCTGCCGGTGGTGAACAAACCCCTGGTTCAATACGGCGTTGAAGAAGCCGCGGAAGCCGGTATTCATGAATTCGGCTTTGTGACTGGTCGGGGCAAGCGGGCCATTGAGGATCATTTCGACATCAGCTACGAGCTTGAGCACCAGATTGCCGGTTCCGGCAAGGAAGACCTGCTGACCTCCATCCGTGATCTGATCGACCACAACAGCTTTGCCTTTACCCGACAGAATGAAATGAAAGGCCTCGGCCACGCCATCCTGACCGGCCGCAACCTGGTCGGCGACAGTCCCTTTGCAGTCGTGCTGGCTGATAACTTCTGCATTGGCCCCGAAGGTGAAGACGGCGTACTGGCGCAGATGGTCAAGCTCTATAACCAGTTCCGCTGCTCCATTGTAGCCATTGAAGAAGTGCCGGCCGACGAAACCCACAAGTACGGTGTGATTGCCGGTGAATCCATGAAAGACGGTCTCTACCGGATCACCGATATGGTGGAAAAGCCGGCCCCGGAAGATGCCCCGAGCAATCTGGCGATTATCGGGCGGTACATTCTTACGCCGGATATTTTCGACATTATTGAAAAAACCCCGGCGGGCAAGAACGGTGAAGTCCAGATTACCGATGCCCTTCTCGAACAGGCGAAGAACGGTTGCGTACTGGCGTACCAGTTCAAGGGGCGTCGATTCGATTGCGGCAGCATTGATGGCTTTGTGGAAGCCACCAACTACGTCTACGAGAACATCTACAAGAAAGGCAAGTAACGGATCCGGGGCGGGTTCAGCTGCCCAGGATCTGAAGAATCATTCGCCGGTTTTCCGCGCTCGTCCTGCGGAATCGGCGAAGCAGTTCCATCTCTTCTCCGGTCAGCTGCACCTTCTCAAGCGCTTCCTCCAGCTCAGCCAGGGTCTCCAGCAGCTCATCACTCTTGTCCAGGGCAATACCGGGGAGTTCCAGTTGCCCGTGGTCTTCAGGCTTCTCTGGTTCCCAGTGCTGAATGGGTTGCGCATGTTGCATGGCCATTTACCTCGTCATTCAAATCGGGAGTCTTGTCCCGATAATGCCCTGCGAAGTGAATCAATCCGGAAATGTAACGTACATATAGCTTTGCACACAATCTGCCTATACTAAAGGAGTCTTGGCAGCTCCTGCGCAACAAACAAACAGGCTATTTATGGCGGCAAGAACCCTGGATATCGACTCGGCATGGGAGTTGGTGCTTAGCGCAGTTAACCGCAGCAATGTGACACTGCCATTGCCGGGAACCGATAAAGAAGCAGTAAAACTCAATGGCCACGGCGCCTGGCACCTGATGCAACCGGCGACGGGCGAAGCGAAGGATCTGCTCTCGGTGTTCCTTCCCCTGTGTCGGCCAGTTCCAGAAGATGGCAGCCCCAAAGTCATCGGCCAACTGGGCCAGAGCCTCGACGGGCGGATCGCAACCGTGACCGGCCGCTCCCGTTTCATCAATGGCGACGATGGCATTACCCATCTTCACCGGATCCGCGCGGTGTCGGATGCCGTGATTGTGGGTGCCGGCACCGCCTCCACCGACAACCCCCGCCTCACCGTGCGTCGCACCAGCGGACGTAATCCGGTACGAGTGGTCATTGACCGTCATCATCGTGTTCCGGACAGTCATCACCTGTTTACCGATGGTGAGGCCCCTACCCTGCGATTGGTGTCGGGGCACTATGACAAAAGCAGGAATCCGTCTATCGGTTCCGGTGTTAGCGAGATACCCTGCCTTGGAGATGCGAACGCCGAGGATCCCGTGGATCCAAAGTTCATCCTTCAGGTTCTGGCGGATTTGGGTTTGAAAAAGGTGTTCGTGGAAGGGGGCGGCGTCACCGTTTCCTCGTTCCTCAACGCCGGCTTGCTGGATCGGCTTCACGTAATGGTCGCCCCCATGATCATCGGAAGCGGCAGACCGGCCTTCTCCCTTCCGGAGATTGATTTTCTGGATGATGCCCTCCGGCCACGGGCGCAGCTGGTGAATCTCGGCAGCGACATGCTCTTCGATCTGGATTTCTCCCGCGACACGAGGTTGGATTAGCGGCTGGTGACCAAAAAAACCACCCCGGGCAAACTCGAAACCAGCACCAGCGCCCCATACCCCACACTGAGGGCCACCCCCTGCTCTGCCGGTAGCCCAACCATAGGCCACAGCAAGGCCGCTGCACCTTCCCGAAACCCCCAGCCAGCCACGGTTAATGGAATAACCATGCTCAACAGCAAAATACTGCCCAACCCGGCAATCACGGCCACAGATTCCACGCTATCAAGATAACCGGCTCCCCAGGCGAGGCAAAGAAACACCCCAAGATAGCTCGCCAAAACCAATAGCGAAGAGCCAAGCTGGACTGGCAATACGGTGCGATTCAGCAACGACAGATACAGATCATGCCGAAGACGCTGCAGGTAACTTGCGATGGCGGTTTTCACTGCCAGCCAGGCGCCCAGAATAACGACGACAGCGACAATAACCAGCCATTGCCCGCCATTCCACGGCCCCACAGTGAGGTGCCCGGAACTGACCAGCCAGCCGACGGAGAGGGCAACAACCAGACCCAGCACCAACTGGCCGGAGAGTCGCTCGATGGCCACCCCGTGCACCGCCGACAAACGTTCACCAGCGCCGCTGCCATGGCGCCAGGCGCGGTTTACGTCACCGAGGACGCCACCCGGCAGGACCTGATTCAGGAACGTGGCCAGATAATACTCCCGAACCGCAACAGGGTACGCCAGAGGCAGACCAAGCCGTTCCACGGTATAGCGCCAGCGCCAGGCAGAAAGCGCCACCTGGAAAACCGTAAGCGCCAAGGCGGGCACCAGCACGTAGAGGAAAACACGGGCAAGCTCTTCGAAGAGCGCGCTGGCATCCACGGAGCGGATAACAAATCCGATGATCAGAACCGTGAACAGCCACCTGGCCGCCAATCGCAACCGTCTTTGGCGCAGTTCCGTCAAGGCAACTCCCCGAGTGGCAGGGCCAGCAAATCCAGATGCCGGACGACAACCGTCAGTTTGCCCTCGACCAACTGACGGTCCCGCGTTTCCAGCCATCGGTTAAGGCGATCACGGTCCGTTGGCGACTGTTCGATGGCGGCGTCGGTCCATCCCTGCATCAGCATCCGGGCCAATACCTGATCCCCACGGTTCAACGTCCAGGGGGATTCCACCAACTTGACCCGGTATCCTTCCCGGGTGAGGAGGTCTTCAAGAATGAAGGTGGCTTCAGGCCCGAGGGCCGCACCGGTGCCCTTGTCGCCGTGCTGGTGCTGGTTCACCAGATTCCGAAGCAGCTCATCGTCCGGATGAGCTGGGGACAATTCAAAATGCCCCGCATAGCTAAGTACGATGAGCATTGCTGATTTTCGGCGCACCGCCGCCTTGCTGAGCGCTTTCAGCCACGGTTCTGAAACAAGATCAATCAGTGCTGACGCCGTGACCAGGGCAACCCCGGCAGGCAGATGTTGCTCCAGGTTCTCTGGCGACAACTGAACGGTGCGCGTTTTTAATGGAACGTCCAGTAAATCGACCCGCTGCTGGGCCTCGCGCAGTAGCGCAGCGTCCTGATCCAGGGCCAGCCAGGTCTGCGGTATCTGTAACGAAGGCACCAGAAACAGAGCGTTGGAACCACGGCCGGAGCCAATGTCGACAATCTGCATCGGGCAATGGCTTTCGGGCGGCAGGCTCTCGTATTGGCTGAGCAGCCACTGGTTTAGCTCATCGGTCAGTTCCCTGGAACGTGCCCGATGATCTGCAGCTTCCCGGGCTGCCAGCCACTCGCTCGCAAATTCGGAATGCTGGTGCAGGTGGGACGGCAAACCCTGAAAGTATCGCAACGCTTCGCTCACGTCTCTGGCGGTATCGGCCCATGAGCGAATTCGCCTGGATTCCCGGGCAGCCAGTCTGCGGGAATGCTCTAACTGATCAGGATGTTCCAGCCAGTTTCTGATCCGGGCCTCAAGGGCCCGAACATCGCCGGCACAATACTGAACCACTCCCGGCCTCGCAGAGGTTTTGGCAAGGGCGCCGCCATCAGAGGAAATGACCGGCAGCCCCTCAGCCAGCGCCTCGTCGATCACCATGCCATAGCCCTCGTAGAGTGACGGCAGTACAAAGAAATCGGCCTGGCAGTAGAGATCAGCGAGCCCGGACTCGTCCACTTCCCCGACCAGTTCAATCCTGTCTTCAAGACCAGCATCGGCAATCGCCCGACGCACCTGCTGGCTGTATTCCGGATCACGACTGTCAGACCCCGCCAGCGTGCACTGCCATGGGAGGGCCTTCATGTGTTCCAGCGCTTCCACCAGTTGGTGCTGGGCCTTTCTTGGTGACAGATGGGCGACGCACAGAATCTGGGGTCCATTTTTTTCAGAAGATTCAATTCGGGTTTTCGGGTTTTTGGCTCTGGCCACACCCGGCTCAGCTACATGAATGGCCCCGGCCGGCACATCGTAATCCGCCAGACGGACGGCCGTGTGCTGGCTAGTGGTAATAACACCCTTCACGAACCCCAGCGCCCGTTTCTCGGACTCCAGAAACCACTGTCTGTCGGCCTCGCTGATGCCCGTCTCGTCAGCCAGGGGGTGATGCACAAGGGCAAGCAGATTCAGACGCCGGGAATGCTTTTCGACGATCTCCGGCAGGCCACCCATCGCCAGACCATCGAGTACTACACAAGTGCCATCGGGGAAGCTCGCAAGCCTCTCATCCATCGCATTGCGGGCGACCTTGTCCGGGCGCGGGAACTGCCCGGGCAAACCGCTTACCCGGGCCATACAACCATCCTCGCAAAGTGCCTCCACCAGCTTGCGGACATACCGGTAACCGCCAGTGTTCTGCTGCGGATCGCCCGGCACCAGAAACTCGACGGATTCCGGTGCGTCAGACTCCGGCATGGTAGCTGGCCCAGGCAATGTGGGATTCAGAGAGGGTGACTTTCAGGCTGACAATTCCTTTCCCCGTCTCCCCCAGACGCCCCCCGTGAATGGCCGCCGCCATCCGGTCGAACACCAGTTTGGCCATGAATTCGGTGGTGGTATTGCGGCCTCGCAGTTCCGGCAGCTCGTCCAGGTTCTGCATGTTGAATTCGGAGAGGACGTTATTGAGAAGCTCGGAGGCAAGGCCAATATCAACGATCAGGTCGTCCTTATCCAGCTGGTGACGTTCGAAGGTCACATCCACCACGTAAGTGGCACCATGGACCTTTTGAGCCGGACCAAAGATCTCTCCGTTGAAGCTGTGGGCAATCATCATATGGTCCCGGACCGTCAAGCCGAACATAGTTTCTCCTTAGCGGGTAGTTTGGATTATCAGTAAACAACGCGATGGCAGAGAGTGTCCCGGCCATCAATGAGAATTCGTGCCATGGATTTTGGCAGGTCATCGAACCGGCACTCGCCGGTAATCAGCGCATCCAGCGCATCGTCCTGGAGCAGTTCCAACGCCAGCGCCAGGCGTTTGCGATAGTCCCAACGTGGGACGCGGGAGGGCACAATCTGGCCCACCTGGCTGGATTTCAGGGTCATCCGCCGCGGATGGAATGCGGCACCCAATGGTGCAGGTACCAGCTGATCCCCGTACCAGCTCATTTCAACAATGGTAGCCTCCTGGCCAGCCAGTCCCAGGGCCGTCTCCAGCCCCGATGGGTGGCCGCTGGCATGGATAACCAGGTCGTGATCATCGGCGCCGGGTCCGGGTTCGCTGCTGAAAGTAAGCCCCAGCTGTTCGGCGACGGCCTGCCTCTCTGGATTCGTGTCGATCGCGGTGACACGGGTTCCCGGGATGCGACTGGCGAGCCAGGCGACCAGCAGGCCAACCACACCGAGACCAACCACGGCAATGCGGTCACCGACCGCTGGTGCGCCATCCCAGAGGCCGTTGACTGCGGTTTCCATATTGGCGGCAAGAATTGCTCGCTCGGCTGGAAGGCCTTTCGGCAAAGGCGTTATCGCCGACGCCGGAACCCGATAGCGATTCTGGTGCGGGTAAAGGCAAAACACCGTTTGCCCCAGCAGGTCTTCAGGCCCTTCAGTCACCTTGCCAACGTTGGCATAGCCGTACTTCACCGGCCAGGGAAAATCCCCCGCCTGGAAGGGTGCCCGCATTGCTGTGTATTCAGTTCCTGGGACCCGGTCATGAAAAACCAGTGATTCGGTACCCCGGCTGATGCCTGAATAAAGAGCCTGGACAGTGACCAGCTCTGCTTGCTTTTCAACCTCGGGCTCCGCCAACGGCGTTTCCTGAATCTCGCCCTTGCCGGCGCCGGTTACCCACCAGGCCCGGGCCATTGTCTCGGTGTTGGGAGTGTCAGGGGCACGTTGCACTTCAGGATCGCGTTGCACTTCAGGATCGCGTTGCAATGGGAGCTCCTTTCTTGGCAGTGTTCTCAGCGGCTTTTGTCGTCGCCCTTCCCGGGCTGAACCTTCAGGTCTGAACGCGGTCAATGCTCGTAAGCACACTCAGACATATCAACTATAGTCAGTGTACAGCGCATCCGGGATGTTTGATGCCTGCAAACCTATACGCTGGAGTTCAGTGATGGATTCTAACGGCCATTCAGCCTCACACAGGGTTCCCCTCCCGCTGGACCTCGCCTGGGGTTTTGGTCTTGTTGCCCTGCTATGCGTGGCCACAGGCTGGCTCACCACTCCGCCCGATCTTTTCTATTTGCTGGCAGCCGCACTGTACCTGGGTGTTTGTGGCCTGGTTATCCGGGCCTGGCCCGAAACTCGGGACTTTGGCTGGGCCAACCGGGCAACCCTTTTGAGGGGCTGCCTGGTGATTGTCCTGGTGGCCCTGGCCCCATTCGCCGGACACCTTACCGACAGCCTCTGGTTATATGGCTGGATGGCATTGCTGGCGCTGATCCTGGATGGAGTGGACGGCAAGGTTGCCAGAGCGACAGGATCCGAGAGCGACTTTGGCGCCCGGTTCGACATGGAGCTGGATGCCCTATTCATCCTCGGGCTCAGTATCGCCGTTCTGGCACTGGGCAAGGCGGGTATCTGGGTGCTGGCCCTTGGCCTTATTCGCTACGCCTTTGTTGCTGCCAGCCACTTCGCCGATTGGCTGAATGGGCCACTGCCGGACAGCTTCAGACGTAAGACGGTTTGCGTGTGGCAAATCGTTACCCTGCTTGTGGCGGTACTGCCGCCAATCAATACGCTGTTTGCCAGCACCACCCTTGCAACCGCCCTTGCGTTGCTTGTGTGGTCGTTTTTCATGGATATTCACTGGCTTTATCAGAGGAGACATCACCATGATGTTCATTAACCGGAAAACCCTTACCCGCTCCGCCATTGCCCTGCCTGCGGCCCTCGCACTGAGCCCGGCAGCCATGGCCGAGCCCCGAAACTTTGTCGTCGACGATGAACACTTCTCGATGTTCTTCGAAATCATGCACATCGGGTATGCACCGGTGATGGGTATGTTTCGGGAAGTCGAGGGTGAGTTCGTTTACGACGAGGAAGCCAGGGAACTTAAATCCGGCAAACTGGTGTTCCAGAGTGACAGCGTGTTTACCAACCACAAAAAGCGGGACGAACACGTTCGCAATGAAGACTTCCTCGACAGCGAAGAGCATCCGGAGATCACCTTCACCATTACCGACTTTGAAACCACCGGCGAGAATACCGGCAAGGTAACAGGGGATCTGGAGCTGCTTGGCCAGACCAGGCCCGTTGTGCTGGACGTGACCCTCAACAAGGCTGATGTTTACCCCTTCGGTCACGAGGAATACACCCTTGGCATCAGCGCTTCCACCACACTGAAACGCAGTGAATGGGGTATGACCTACGGCCTTGATCAGGCCATGGTCGGCGATGAAGTGAAACTGCACTTCGGGTTCGAAGCCATTCGGGAGTCCGGCTGGCTCTGATTTCTATCGGGTGTGTCGGGCAACTGGAATGTGACCCGGCGCACAACGCAGACACATTCTGTTACAAGAACAGGCCGGTTTTTTGGGCTGCGGCGTAATTCCCGTTATGTTTAGAGCTACAACAATAAACAAGGGACCTGCCGCATGCCCGGTAAGGCAGCTTTAATGCTCACAATGGTAACCGCCGGTGTGGTTGGCACCGGGTACCTGCTTTCCGCCGACAACCACAGCCAATTCAGTTGGCTCACTGAGCTGGCCGGCAAAGATCAATCTGCGTCCGTTCAGAACACAGTGCCGGAAAACCAACCGCCCGATGCCCCCACACAGCAACCCGAGCCGCCATCGGACAACGCCCTTGGCTTCATGCTGGCCAGCGTTGCCGACCAGTACGCCGAATCCACCCGTTATCCTGCCTGGTCGGTGCCTCTCAGCCCGGAACAGGCCAGCGCCTACCGTGGCAATCACTACGAGCCGGTCAGTCTGCCGCTGAAGGGTAACGGGCAATTCACAGTCACGCTTGAAAAGTACCGGTTTACAGAGGGCGAACAGATTCTTGTTGCTGCAGCCATCCAAGGCCCTCAGGTGGTTGACCGCTCTCTTTCTGCAACCCTCGAGCGACCCGAAAGTCGGGATGCAGTCGCCAGCACCACACTTGAGGAAGCCGGTTCGCCAGGTTACTTCGAGGGCGTTCTCTCCGCCGATGAATCACCGGGGGAATACCGCCTGATCGTCGAAGCCCGACTTGACGGCAAACCGGTTCGCCATGCCTCAACGCTGACCATTGAGCCCTATTTGGGAGAGTTCGATGGGCTGGGCGATGCCCGCATCCGCAACAACAATCTGATTATCCCCGTGCGGTTCTCACCGGAAGATCCTGGGTTTTACGCGCTCTCGGCCCAGCTTTTCATCGGGCAGCGTCCGGTTGCCCAGCTGCAGATGGAGAAACGTCTGGACAGCACTTCGGACACCATCAACCTGAAGGCTCACGGCACGGTATTGGCGAACCAGACCGTGGACGGTCAACTTCAGCTGAATAACCTGCAGATTCGCCAGCTTCCCGCCAGGCCAGGTGACAGAACCAACTACGCCTTCGGCCCCGACGAGGGCTACGCATTCACACCCCCGGACCTCGACAGCCTTACCGATACGCCGGCGGTGAACCCCGAATCGGAACAACGGGCGGCGCTGCTGCGGCAGCTTGCCGACAAGTTCTGATCGCAGAGCGTAGGCTCTGCACCGGCTGACGCCGGGCTGTACCGCCAGAAATGGCGGAGAAACGTCTTTTGACAACAATAATTCAGCAAAGACGGAGCAACTATGAAAACAACAAAGATCGGAAGTGCCTGTAAGACCGCTCTGGCGGTCGCTATCACCGGCAGCCTCTTTGCCGGCACCGCCCAGGCCCAGCTGGCCGGGCACAATGTGATCCTGGTGCACGGTTTCCAGCAGGAAGACCTGGCCAACCCGCCCGCCAACCTTCAGGAAGTAAAGAGCGCCGGTGAGGACTACTGGCGCACCTTCTGGCTCTCCCGGGCCGAAGCCCGTATCGACTGGGGCAGTGACGGACGTGTTGAAGGTGGCATTGCCCAGCAGGCCTATGAACAGATGCGGCAGATCAGTCAGCAAGGGCTGTGCAATGACTACTGCATCGTTGTCTCCCACTCCACCGGTGATCTGGTCACCCGCTATCTGCTGGAAAACCAGGCTCGCTGGCTCCAGTCTGAGGGCCTCCAACCGCTGAAAATCCTGGCAGCCCTGGATTACTCCGGCGCAGGCGGTGGCACGGAATTGGCCAACCTGGCCCTAAGCCTTGCCTACAACGACAGCTGGTACAACTGGCCCCTCAGGGCGGCCGTCGAAGCCTTCACCGGCATAGAGCCGGAGCCCGGCAAGCTGGGCGTGGTAAATGACCTGCAGACCAACACAGCGCGCAACCTGGCGGTAAGCCCTAATTCAATCCCCAGGCTGCGCTTCGTGGCCGGCGGCTCCTCCTATGGCGGCATCACCAAACCGTTCATCGCCGGCACCGACGATGGCGTGGTACCCACCCATTCGGCTTGCGGTGCAACCTCCGCCGCCGGGATTGATTCCTGCTCCTCCAGCATCAGCCTGGCGGGCAAGGTAACGAGCCAGAATGGCCCTGGCGCTCTGTACTACAACCACTACCCGGTACTGATGAACGAGGGCGTCACCCACAGCGGTGTGCTGGGCTCCGAGACGGGCAACATCTCCGTGCCGGTAGTCAACAACACCACCCTCAACGGTTTGCAGGTGGATTTCGCCAGCCGCACCTACAACAAGCGCGCCTGGTGGCAGTGGTGGGGTTCCGGTGACCGGTACATTGAGGTTCCCGGCTCGGACCAGACGGATATGTCCAATCTGGTTTACACCACCCTGAATAACTAACCGCATCTGAGGAGGCAAACCAAAGGCTCAGGGAAGAGCCACTTCTCACCTCGGTAGTTCTACCCATCTTTTCTTTTTAGTTCGCAAACTATACATTGGACCGCTTCCCTATTTGATTCACTCACTGCCGGCAAGCGATATCCAATGTCTGACACCCACAAATCCGATCTTTTACTGGTTGTTGTCACCCTGTTTGCGGCCATCAGCTGGATGTTCTCAAAAGAAGCGGTGCTGCTGATGCCTCCGCTGATGTTCATGGCTGCCCGGTTTCTGATTGCCGGCACGGTGCTCGCCTTTTTCGCCCGCCGCTCGCTGATGAAGCTGAGCGTGGATCAGCTTCGTCGAAGTGTGGGTGTCGGCCTGGTGTTCGGCACCGCCATGACCTGCTGGGTGATGGGGCTGGTTCATATAACGAGCCTCGGCGAGGGAGCCTTCCTGACCAGCCTGGGCGTTGTGATTGTTCCCATTATTGCCCGGCTGGTATTCAAGGAAGCCCAACCGGCGAGCACATGGCTGGCCATTCCGATTGCCGTTGCCGGGCTCGCTCTGCTATCCCTTGAAAACGGATTTCGCCCTGAAGCAGGCCAGATTTTCTTTGTTATGGCAGCGACGATCTTCGCCCTGTATTTCAATCTCAATACCCGCGCAGCTAACCAGAGAACGGTGATTAACCGGCTGGGCACGACCGTGGAAAAACATCGTGTACCCGCCCTTCCCCTGACAGCCATTGCTCTGCTCACGGTCGGCATGCTGACTCTGATCGAGTCCATGATCATGGAGCCCTGGCTGCCTACCCTGAATAACCTTTCGCCAATTCTGGTCTGGTGGGTAATCGCCAGTGCCGTCATTGGCACCGCCGGACGCTTCCTGCTTCAGACCCTGGCCCAGAGCCTCTCCGCAAACAGCCATGGCGTTGTGATTCTGGTACTGGAGCCGGTGTGGGTCGCCCTGTTCGCGGCGGGCTGGTTTGGCGAGACCATGACCAGCATTCAACTGGCTGGCTGCGGTCTCATCTTCGCAGCACTGATCGTCAACCGCTGGGCAGTTCTGAGCAAAGTCATCAAGGAAAAACTCCGGAGCCGGAAAACCGCATAAAAGTGGTTGACCAGCATCGGCTGAATCAGTATATTTCGTCCCCGTTGCAGGACACAGGACCATAGCTCAGTTGGTTAGAGCGCTACCTTGACATGGTAGAGGTCCCCAGTTCGAATCTGGGTGGTCCTACCACTCCTGCGAAGAAAGTCAGTTACTTACATCCACTGTAAGAACTGGCTTTTTTTGTGCCTGCGACGCTAGCCCCACCATATTGCTCATGAGTATTTTGAAAGTTCAACTGCGTCTCCGCTTAGACAGCGAAAGGCCACGTTCGAAACGTCAGCTTTCCCCCTTATCCATTAATTTGTACTTGTCTAGCATCATCAAAATGTTTGACGCTTAACGATAAACGTTATACTTTGCAAGACATGATCAAAAGCTTCAGATGTAAGGACACCCAACGCTTATTTGAATCGGGTAAAACCCGTCGTTTTTCTGCGATCAAAGCAGCAGCAGAGCGCAAACTTATAATGCTTGAAGCTGCCGAGGTTTTGGAGGATCTGAAATCACCACCAGGTAACCGACTAGAACCTCTGACCGGAGATCGTGAAGGCCTCCACAGCATCCGGATTAATAAACAGTGGAGGGTGTGCTTCAGATGGACCGATGATGGTCCGGAAGGCGTTGAAATTATTGATTACCATTGAGGAGAACGCGCTATGACTCATAGTGGCATGCGCCCAATACACCCTGGAGAGATTCTTCGGGAAGAATATCTGGAACCGCTGGAAATGAGTGTGAACGCGCTTTCTAAGGCACTTCATGTTCCGGCAACCCGGATGAATGAAATTGTCAGAGAAAACCGCGGCATTACGGCCGATACAGCGATGCGGTTAGCCCGCTACTTTGGAACCAGTGAGCGGTTTTGGCTGAATCTTCAAACAGAATATGAGCTCCGTCAGGCTCAGATCAGCAAGGCAGATCAAGTGGCCCGAGAGGTTGAGCCCCACGCGGCCTGATTGGGTTATTTTCTCATACCCGTTCAGAGACAACGATCAGGGAAGCCTTTGTAAAAGGCGACCATAAACGTCGCTGTAGTGGTTCAATTATTCCGGCCGCACTCTGTGAAATTTCGGTGGCTGCGATGGTCATTACTGTGAAAGCCGTCGCTACTCAAACTCGCTATTCCTCTGCCGTCCGCAGGCCTGAAAACATCACCCCCGTTCTCAAAAGCTCCCTGAACGTTGTCTCGCCACTCTCAACCTTCGCCATACCATCATCCAACATCATCTTTTGCCCCCGGTCATTCAGCGCCCGACGAAGACGATGCTCGTCTTCGTGTTTAAGAATCCTGCCATAGTCTTCCTCTGTCAGTTGCCAGACTTCAAACACGCCGAGCCGTCCGCGATAGCCCAGGTTGTTGCAGCTGGGACAACCTGTGGGCAGCCAGGTCTCTTCCGGCACCTCACGGCCGGCATCCACCAGCCATTGTCGGGAGATTTCGTCAGGCCGGCCTTTCGTGCGACATTCCTTGCAAAGCCTGCGAACCAGTCTCTGGGAAGCAACAATCCCGAGATTGGCCGCGATCTCGTAGTCGTCCAGCCCCAGATTCCGCAGTGACGTGATGGTGCCAACAGCATCCCGACTGTGCAGTGTGGCCATCATGGATCGACCACTGGTCGCAACACTGATGGCAGCCTGTGCCGAAGGAACGTCGCGAATTTCGCCGATCAGGACGTAGTCCGGGTCCAAACGAAGCATGGCCTGAGTGCCACGGGCGAAGTCAAGCTCATGGGCCGCATCGACCTGAACCTGGTTGATCCCTGGAACCTCATATTCGACAGGGTCTTCCAACGTGACTACATGACTATCGCTTAGTTTCAATTCGTGCAGCAGCGCATAAAGCGTGGTCGTCTTTCCGCTACCTGTCGGGCCAGAGACAAGAAACATTCCGCCTGTGGCATCCATCCAACGCTGAATCCAGCCGATACCCTCCGAGGGAATTCCAAGCTCCAGGATATTTTGTATCGAAGCGGGCGGCGTCAGCACGCGAATCGCAAGCTTGTCCCCTGAGACACAGGGTATTGAAGTAACCCGCAGATCGAGATCTATATCATCGAGGGTGTAAACAAAACTTCCTTCATTGCATCGAACGGAAGGAATCGGATCTAGGGTCGCCATGGCCTTGAACTGGTTTACCAGCCGCCGCCCCTGGTCATAGGAAACTTCTACCGCATCGACGATGATTCCGTCGATACGCAGCCTGACCCTGTAGTGATCCGGGAAGGGATCGAGATGCAGGTCGGTTGCCCTCGCCGAGACGGCATCCGAAAGGAGCGCGTCGGCCTCCAGCGTTTCCGGGGCCTCATCGTCATCTGCAATCAGCTGACAGAATTCGACAAGCAGGTGATCTCTAAGGTGGCGCTCGAACCGGCGCTGGGCGCTACTTTTTTCACTCATGGAGGGCTCCTTGGGAGGACTTGTTCCCTGAGTGTAGCAAACAAGCCTGCAGGCACTTATTCAGCGCGTGACTGGTCCACGATAATCAGCTCTTCCAGATCAAAACCCTCGGCCCTGGCCCGATCCCTGAACGCCTCAATCGCATCTTCGCTGACTTCCGGCGTGCGTGAGAGAAACCAGAGATAGTCACGGTCGTAGCCGGTCACATAGGCATACGAATACTCGTCTTTGTCGAGTTCGAACACCACGTAAGAGGCGTAAAAGGGCCCGAAGAAGGACACCTTCAAATGGCCTGTGTTTTCGTCCTCGACAAACACGGCGCGGCCGTCAGCTTCCTCCCATTGCTCTTCTTCGGCGTTATAGCCGCGGTTGATGACCTTTATGCTGCCGTCGTCATTACGGCTGTATTCGGCACGAACATTGGTGAGGCCGCGCTCGAATGAATGGTCCAGGCGAGCGATTTCGTACCAGGTACCCAGGTAGCGGTCGCCATCAAAACCGGTGACTGGCTCTATGTCCTCGGGAAGGCCGGTGCAGCCGGCCAGGGCTACAAGCCCGGCTATCAAGGACCATCTTCTTAACACTGCCATCATCGTTATGCGCCCCATTTTCGAGTATCAGATACGAGAAGGGCCAGCATTTGCTGGCCCTTGATTCATACGTTGTAGAAGTCCCGATACCAGTCTACAAATCGGGCAATCCCCTCCTCTACGGGAGTGGCCGGCTTGTAGCCTACGTCGTCGATCAGATCATCGACATTGGCGTAGGTGGCGGGAACATCGCCGGGCTGCAACGGAAGCAGGTTTCTCTCCGCTTTCTTGCCAACCCGTTCCTCAATAATCTCGATGAACCGGGACAGCTCAACCGGGTTGTTACTTCCGATGTTATACAACCGGTATGGCGCCTTGCTGGTGCCGGGGTCCGGAGTTGCACCGCTCCACTGATCGTTGGGCTCGGCCACATGATCCAGGGTGCGAATCACGCCTTCCACGATGTCGTCGATGTAGGTGAAATCCCGACGATGGTGGCCGTGATTGAAAACGTCGATGAGCTCTCCGGCGAGTATCTTCTTGGTGAAGATAAACAACGCCATATCCGGCCGGCCCCAGGGACCATAGACAGTAAAAAACCGCAGACCAGTCGTCGGCAGATTATAGAGATGGCTGTACGTATGGGCCATGAGCTCATTGGCCTTCTTGGAGGCCGCGTAGAGACTCAGCGGATGATCCACGTTGTCGTGCACCGAGAACGGCATGGACTCGTTGGCCCCGTAGACCGAGCTGCTGGAGGCGTACACCAGGTGCTTCACCTTGTTGTGCCGGCAGCCCTCGAGGATGTTCATGAAGCCAACAAGGTTGGCATCCACGTAGGCATGGGGGTTCTCGATGGAATACCGCACACCCGCCTGGGCCGCCAGATGCACTACCCGTTCAGGCTTGTGCTCGGCAAAAAGCGCCTCCATGGCGGCCCGGTCAGCCACATCCTGGCGGACTTCGGTAAAACCTGCCTTGTCGGTCAGGCGTTTCAGCCGCGCTTCCTTCAGGTTCACATCGTAGTAGTCGTTGACGTTATCAACGCCAATGACTTCATCGCCCCGGTCAAGCAGCCGATGCGCCAGGTGTGAGCCAATAAAACCGGCTGTACCGGTAACAAGAATCTTCACGTTTCTCTCCTTGGAACGAATGCCGGCCTCAGAAGGACACGCCAGCACTCACAAACGGCCCGCCAATCTCAACATCCAGGCGGTCATTGCCGTCTTCGTAATCAATGGCCATCTGACGGTAGCCCGCGCGCAACTGAATTAGTGAGATCTCATACTGGCCGTAGGCGTTGAAATCGTGCAGCGAGTCGCCATCGAAGCTGATGAAGTTGCCTTCTGCGCCAACCGACACGCCGGTCAACGGCAAATCAAAACGTGCCGCCAGATAGCCCATGGGAATTACTCCGTCCACCTTGGTTTCACTCGGGCTAAAGAGGCCGTTTGTGTCCTGAACAACCAATTCGCCGGACAAATCGCGGGCGGTAATGCCGAGATCCAAATTCACCCAGTTATCCAAAACCTCGTAATAAAGGGTCAGGTCCAGCTGGTCGAGATCGAAGTCAGATTGAACCTCAACGCTGCCCGGAATCCCGACGAATCCGGAAGTACCCAGGCGGCCACGACCACTTTGCTCGATTACGGTGTAGTTCAGGCGAACATTGGGCAATAAAGGCACCGGATGCTCCAGATACAGCGACGCATTCGCATTGGCATCGGAGTCACTATCGAGATTCAGATCATTTTCGACGTCGACCACATCACCACTGTTGGCAGCCTGACCGGAGAGGTCAGAATCCCAGTAACTCACGCTGGCACCCAGACCAACAATGTCCGCCTGGGACAAAGGCGCCACCAGAATCAGTGAACCACCTACAGCAAGCATCAGTTTACGCATGACACACCTTTCGAATTTGTTATAAATTTCAATCAGTCGAACTGGATTCCCAAACGGCGTCCGACTTCCTCGTACGTTTCGATAACCTCGCCCAGCCCCTGGCGGAAACGATCCTTATCCATTTTCTTGCGGGTTTCCTTGTCCCAGATCCGGCAACCGTCCGGACTGAACTCGTCACCCAGCACAATCTTGCCTTCACTGCGACCGAACTCCAGCTTGTAGTCCACCAACAGCATGCCTGCCTGGTCAAACAGGGCCTTGAGTACGTCGTTCACCCGGTAGGTCAGCGCTTTCATCTGGCCCAGCTCTTCGGCTGCGGCCCAGCCAAAGCTCACGGCCAGGGATTCGTTGACCATGGGATCGTGGAGAGCGTCGTTCTTCAGAAACAGTTCGTAAGTGGGCGGATTCAGTTCCTGCCCTTCTTCCACCCCAAGACGGCGGCAGAGGCTGCCGGCAGAAACGTTGCGAACCACACACTCGACCGGAATCATGTCCAGTTTTTTAACCAGCGACTCAGTGGAAGACAGCAACCCTTCAAAATGGGTCGGTACACCCGCCGCTTCCAGCTTCTCCATAATGAACGCATTGAACTTGTTGTTCACCATGCCCTTGCGGTTGAGCTGTTCCTTTTTCTCGCCGTCAAAGGCGGATGTGTCGTCACGGAACTCCAGCACAAAGCGATCGGGGTTGTCTGTCCGGTAGACGGATTTTGCCTTGCCGGCATATAGTTCTTCGCGTTTTTCCATTGGGGGTCTCCGAAAAGCGGCCGCCCTGGGCGGCCTCTTCCTGAATCAGTATAGGTAATCGAACAGTTGCGCGAGCAGATCCGGCGTCGTGCGGCTGCCCGTGTAACCCGGAACGTCCTCGGCAGAGATGACGATTGCATCGCTCTGCTGGCTGAGGTTAACCGTGTGAGTATGCTGGGGTGCTTCCTTGTCGCTGAACCAGCTGAACCAGCCCGGATCCCGCTCGTCTTCGGTGCGGAAGTCGACATGGAACCAGCCTTCGCTGCGGTTGAGATCAACAACAGGAATACCCGAGTCTGTCAGCGCCCGGCTCACTTCCGCCCAGGAACGCCCGTAATCAAGCTCCATGCGGATCGCGACCGCCTCATCATTTTCCGAAATCAGGCGAACAAGCGGTTCGCTGACCATTCCGGATGCGGCGCGGGAAAAGGACTTGGTTTCCTCGCGGGCCTTGAGAAAATCGCCCAGGTCAGACAACAGGCGCCTCTGCAGCTCCAGAGCCTGCTCCGAGGGATCGGTCACTTCCGCCCAGGGAATCAGCTCTTCCGGCTGATCAGCCACCTCCAGCCTGCGCACCTGAACTTCGGTGGTCTTGCGGCGAACGCCGGGCGCCATACGCACCTGAAGAACCACTTTCTGCTCGCCGGCAGACGGATTATCGGAAAGCTCCACGAGATCCCGTGCACGCTTGCTGAAGTTGGCAAGCTCTGTCTGAAGGATACCCAGTTGGGGGCTATCGAAACCGACACCCAGACCGCGCTCGGACAGGTAGCTGTTCACGGCCGGCCAGATTCTTCCCGGCACGTCGTTGACCAGCAGCCAGAGCCGGCCATCCAGCTCTTCGATCACATAGTTTTCATCCAGGATGTCCGAGGTCATGTCCGGCGGACGCGGTATATCGGACGGATACATCTTGCTGGCATCGGCCGGCTGGACATCGCGGATGGGCATGGTCTGGCTGAAACGGGAATCGTCGGCAGTGGCCGGCAGTTCCAGTGGCTGCCCTTCCGTGGCATTCACATAACGCTCGGAACGGTCATCAATCAGACCGCATCCCGAAGCTGCTGCCAGAAGCAGCAGCCCGGACACAACAACAATAGGCTTCAACATCAAGGTACTACCGGTTCCTTTTAGAACCTGCATCAGGTTACTCCGGGGATGGGATGATTTAAGCAAACTCAGAGTACACCTGAGGACTTGAGGGCATCTTCCACTTCGCTATGGAACTTTTCGCTGAGCGGTGTCAGCGGCAAGCGGATGCCTTCTCCAATCATACCCATGCGATGGAGCGCCCACTTAACCGGAATCGGGTTCGCCTCAAGGAACAGCTTCCGGTTCAGCGGCATCAGCAGCTCGTTAAGACGCTCGGTCTCCTCGCGGTTGCCGGCAACGGCCGCTTCGCACAGCTGCGACATTCCCCTGGGAGCAACATTGGCTGTGACCGAGACGTTACCCTTGGCACCGGCCAGCATCAGCTCTGCCGCCGTGGCGTCATCACCGGAGTACACAGCCAGACGGCCATTCAATGCTTCGATCAGTTCGGCGCCCCGGGGAATATTACCGGTGGCGTCCTTGATACCCACGATGTTCGGGATATCGGCGAGCCGGAGCACGGTCTCGTTCAGCATGTCGCAGGCGGTTCGACCGGGCACGTTGTAAAGCATCTGGCTCATGCCGGGGACGGCTTCGGCGATGGCCTTGAAATGCTGGTACAGGCCTTCCTGGGTCGGCTTGTTGTAGTAGGGGACAACGAGCAGGCAGGCATCGGCACCAAGCTTGTGGGCTTCCGCAGTCAGTTCAATGGCCTCACGGGTACTGTTACCGCCCGTGCCCGCAATAACCGGGATGCGACCATCAACGCGTTTAATGATATGGCCAATCGTCTGGCAATGCTCTTTCGGGTCGAGCGTTGCGGATTCGCCGGTGGTGCCCACAGCAACAATGCCGTGCGTGCCGTTTTCAAGATGAAAGTCTACCAGCTTGTCCAGATCCTCCCAGTGAATGTCACCGTTTGGATGCATGGGCGTGACCAGTGCGACAAGGCTACCCGTAATCATAAAAGCTCCGTCCGAATAAAACCGATATGGTAATGTTGGGCACGAACTGACACAAGGGAATTAAAGGAGATGTCATGCCATCCGTCGAGTTAAACAAACCCGTTCCGGATTTTGAAGCCGCCGCCACCGGAGACCAGACCGTCCGGCTGGATGACCTGAAGGGTCAGAATGTTGTGATTTACTTCTATCCAAAAGACAACACGCCCGGCTGTACCACCGAAGGCCAGGACTTCCGCGACCGGATGAAGCAGTTTGAAGAGCTGGATACGGTCATACTCGGGGTATCCAGGGATGGCCTGAAAGCCCATGAGAATTTCCGGGCCAAGCATGAATTTCCCTTCCACCTTATTTCAGACAAGGACGAAGCCCTTTGTAACCTCTTTGACGTGATCAAGCTGAAAAAGCTCTACGGCAAGGAATACATGGGCGTCGATCGCAGCACCTTCCTGATCGACAAGGACGGGGTGCTGAGAGCGGAATGGCGTGGTGTGATAGTCAAAGGCCACGCGGACGAGGTCCTGGAGGCTGTAAAGGCGCTTTAAGCGCCTTTCAGGCGTCGCTGGTTTCGGTCAGCGGCGCAGACTCCTTCACCGGCCAGGCGGCAAACACAGCCTTGAGCATGGTCGCCAGCGGAATGGCAAAGAAAACACCCCACAAGCCCCAGATGCCCCCGAAGAACAGCACCGCGACGATAATCGCGACCGGGTGAAGGTTGTTCACCTCCGAGAAGAGGATCGGGACCAGGACGTTGCCATCCAGTGCCTGGATAACACCGTACACCACCATCACCCAGATGAACTGGCTGCCCCAGCCAAAAGCGAACAGTGCAATCACTGCAACGGGAATGGTGACGACAGCGGCGCCAATGTAGGGAATAACCACGCTCAGGCCAACCAGCAGTGAGAGCAGTGCCGCATAGGGCATGCCCAACAGCTTGAAGGAAATATAAGTGGCACCGCCAACGATGAGAATCTCAACCGCCTTGCCGCGGACATAATTGGCGCACTGAAGGTTCACCTCATGCCAGATCTGCAGCATCATCGGGCGCTGGGGTGGCAGCATCCTGGCTATGGAGCTGAGAAGAACCTCCCGATCCTTGAGGAAGAAAAACACCAGAATGGGTACCAGCACCATATAGATCAGCAAAGCCACAAGATCTGGAATGCTGGACAGGGAAAAAGACACCAGCCACTGGGTCATATACCCCACTTCGGTACTGACCTGGCTGTAGACCGTAGTGACGGCTTCTCCCGAGATCAGATGCGGGTATTGCTGCGGCAGAAGCTCCAGATAGGATTGCAGCTCGCGAATGATTCGCGGCGCCTCACCGGCCAGGTTACTCAGCTGGGTCCAGATCAGCGGCAAAAGCCCAAACAGGAAACCGATGAGCACACCGAGGAACACCAGGAACACCCCGATGATCGACACTGTCTCCGGCACACCCAGCTTGTTGAGCCTCGTCACCAGGCCCTGCAGAATAAAGGCGACGATCAGAGACGCAATGGCCGGTGCGAGCATGGCACCGAACCAGATAACGAAGATGGTCCCCGTTACCAGTATCAGGAACAGGATGACCGCTTCTTCATCCGAGAAGTATTTGTGTGCGAGACCGCGTAGTGTCCTGATCATTTACAGCTCCGAAACTTTATCCGCCGCACTTTATCACAAACCGGTACTGCCCGGCGGCTTCGGAACTGCTCATCAGCTTGTGATCGGACAGCTCAAGGAACGCCGGGATGTCGCGGGCCGAACCCGAATCCGTGGCAATTACCTCCAGTTCCTCACCGGGCGCCATGCTGTTCAGTTCCAGCTTCGTTTTCAGCAGCGGCATCGGGCAGCGCAACCCGGAGGCATCAAGCGTTCGATCAACCATACTAGCGATACACCATCACAAAATAATAAGCGGATTTAACAAGCGGGCATTATGCCGACAGTGATAATGTATTGCATCACAATCCTCTTCAAGCAGGGGATCCGAACTTTTTCTCGTAAACCGCTGTCAAACGGCGAATCAGACCACAGGCACCCGGCACTACATGATTGTTAACCAACCCCGCCCCCGCACGCTCCCGGCACTGGCCATCACCGCCCTGCTGGCACTGTTGCTTGTCTCCTTGCCGACTCATGCCCAGGAAAGCAGGCTACCGAGCATTGGCGGCGCTGGTGGAGGCCTGATTGCGGGCCAACAGGAATCGGATATCGGGCAGCAGGTTATGGTGTCGATCCGACGTTCAGCACCGAGGATCAGTGACCCGCTGGTCTATGATTACCTGAGCGCCATCACCTATCGTCTCGTGCCCTCGGCGCCACTCCAGAACCGGGACCTGACCCTTGCGCTGATCGACAGCCCAGCTATCAATGCGTTTGCCGTGCCCGGTGGCATCGTTGGTGTTAACGGCGGCCTGTTCCTTAATGCCGCCACCGAGCAACAATTTGCCTCGGTCCTGGCCCACGAGCTTGCCCATCTTAGCCAGCGGCATTTTGCCCGGCGCATGGAACAGCAGGAAACGAGCGCGCCCCTCACACTGGCGGGCATGATCGCCGGCATCGTGCTGTCCGCGGTCACCCAGTCGGACATTGGCTTCGCCGCCATTGCCGGTACCCAGGCCCTGGCAGCCCAGAATATGCTCGCCTACAGCCGTGCCCATGAGCAGGAAGCCGACCGGGTCGGGCTCGACATTCTGGCCAGCGCCGGAATGGACCCCCGCGGCATGCCGGAAATGTTTGAAATCATGATGCGCCAGAACCGAATGCAGGGAAATCGCCTGCCCGAGTACCTGTCCACACACCCGTTGACCCAGAGCCGCGTGGCCGACACCCGCAGCCGTGCTGAACAGTACCCGGACGAAAACATCAGGGACGGCCAGGAGTATCACCTGATGCGCAGCCGGTTGCAGGTGCACTACGCGCCCTCACCCGACGTTGCCGTGGAGACCTTCGAGGCCTACCTCGATCGACCTGACGTCCAGAGAAACGACGCTATCCGGTACGGCTTGTCCGTGGCCTATCTCGAAGACAGGCAATACGACAAGGCAGTGAACATACTGAACGATCTGCTGGCGAAGAATCCGGGCCGGATTACCTTCCAGGTGACCCTGGCGGAAGTCAGGCTGGCACAAAATCGCATGGACGAGGCACGGGCCATCCTGAAGGACGCGCTGGCGAGGAACCCGGGGAACTATCCGATCACCTACACCCTGGCCCGCACCGAAATAGCCGACGGCAATGGCGCCGCAGCGGCGGAATACCTCAAACAACTGACACGGCAGTTGCCAGGTCAGGAACACCTCTGGCTGAAACTCGCCGAGGCAGAGGGTATGGCAAGGAACATTGTCGGCGTGCATCGTGCCCGTGCAGAATACGATGTCCTGATGGGCGACCTGGAATCGGCCCAGCGTCAGCTCAGGCAGGCGCAGGAGAAGTTGCCGGCGGGTGCGCCGCAGCGGCAGATTGTGACCGAGCGGCTGGCGGAAATCACCAACCGCCTGCACGCCCGGGCCAACAGCTGATCAGGCGTTGCCAGCAGCCTTGAGATTCATATTGGCGGTGAAGTCCAGCATGCGCTGAAGAGGCTGCAGTGCTTTCTCTCTCAGTTCCGGATCCACAAGCACTTCCTGGTCGCCCCGCTCCAGCACCTGCAACAGATTCTGCAGGCCGTTCATGGCCATCCAGGGGCAATGGGCGCAGCTACGGCAGGTAGCTCCATTGCCTGCAGTGGGCGCTTCAATCAGCGTTTTGTTCGGAGCCAGCTGCTGCATCTTGTAGAAGATGCCGTTGTCAGTGGCAACGATGAACTTTTCGTTGGGCAAGGTCTGGACAGCGTGAATCAGCTGTGAGGTTGAACCCACAACATCCGCCATCTCGACCACGGCATCCGGTGATTCCGGGTGGACCAGTACCGCCGCGTCCGGATACAGGGCCTTCAGATCCTCCAGCCCGCGGGATTTAAACTCTTCATGGACAATGCAGGAACCGTCCCAGAGCAGCATATCCGCGCCTGTGGTTTTCTGGACGTAGTGCCCCAGATGCTTGTCCGGCGCCCAGAGGATTTTCTCGCCGCGGGCGTCCAGATCTTCAACAATGGCCTGGGCACAGCTTGAGGTGACGACCCAGTCTGCCCTCGCTTTCACCGCAGCGGAGGTATTGGCATACACCACAACCGTACGGTCTGAGTGCTGGTCGCAAAACTCGGCGAACTCGTCTGCAGGACAACCCACATCGAGGGAGCAGGTTGCCTCAAGCGTTGGCATCAGAACACGCTTTTCCGGGTTCAGGATCTTCGCGGTTTCACCCATGAACCTTACGCCCGCCACCACGACCGTGGAAGCCGGATGCTGGTTGCCAAACCGGGCCATCTCCAGGGAATCCGCAACACAGCCGCCGGTTTCTTCGGCAAGGCGCTGAATATCGGGGTCGGTGTAGTAATGGGCCACAAGCACCGCATCCTGACCCTTCAGGGCCGATTTGATGCGAGCCTCCAGCTCGGACTTTTCGTCCTCGCTGAGCGGCTTTGGCTCGGCGGCATGGGCCAGGTGTTCTTGAACAAGGATACGGTCTTCGGCGTATGTCATTACTGCGTCTCTGTATTGCGTGAACCGGGGCATTATAGCATTCACGCCCCGGCCTTAATGTTTCTGAAACAGTGCTATCACAAACTTGTGATTGCTTTTTCTGTTACCTGTTTACCTAGGTAGGAACGTATACGCAAAAAAAAAGAGCCCGGAGGCTCTTTTTTCACAAAAACCCGAAGGTTCCTGTTATTTGGTGGGTCGTGAAGGATTCGAACCTTCGACCAATTGGTTAAAAGCCAACTGCTCTACCAACTGAGCTAACGACCCTGAACTGCTACTGAAGCCGAGGCTTCAATCCATACCGAATGACTCAGCCCACCCGGTATTTTGTGTTTGGTGGGTCGTGAAGGATTCGAACCTTCGACCAATTGGTTAAAAGCCAACTGCTCTACCAACTGAGCTAACGACCCTGAACTGCTACTGAAGCCGAGGCTTCAATCCATACCGAATGACTCAGCCCACCCGGTATTTTGTGTTTGGTGGGTCGTGAAGGATTCGAACCTTCGACCAATTGGTTAAAAGCCAACTGCTCTACCAACTGAGCTAACGACCCAAACGAGGCGCATATAGTAATGATTTTTGGCCGTTGATCAACCCCTTTTTCTCAGGTTTCTCAACATTTTTGCCGCGTCCGGCAATCAGCTGTTCTGGGACTCCAGAAACTTCCTGGCCAGGTCGGCAGCGCTGCTGGAGGGGTAATCCTCAATCACGGCTTGCATGCTGCGTCGGGCCTGTTTCTCTTCACCCAGCCGATCATGGGTCACACCCAGCTTGTAGACAGCATCCGGTGCCTTGCGGTGATCAGCAAAACGGGTAGCAACAATGGTGAATGCCTGCTTTGCCTGTTCCAGCTGCGGCTTGACCAGATACACCTCACCCAGCCAGTAATAGGCGTTAACCGTCAGATCACCCTCCGGATATTCATCAATGAACTCGTATATCCGGCTGATCGCCTCATCGTATTTTTTCTGGTTACGGATCAGGTCCTGAATCTGTTCGTAGGCCTTTCGCTCCTCAGCACTCGGCTGACGATATTCCCTGGCCTCCGGAGCGGATCCGGACGCTGTGGAACCCGGACTGGTGCCGGTTTCCGGCGCCGGCTGCGATGCAACCTTTTCCGACAGGTCCAGAATACGCTGGTCCAGATCGATATAGCGGTCACGCCCCTGTTGCTGCAGGCGGTTAATCAGGTGTCTCTGCTCCTCGACTTCGCCCTGGAGCCGCCTGACTTCACCCTGAAGCTGCTGGATCATGTAGAACAGCTCAGCCGTCGCCTGGCTACTATTGGCGTTGCGCTGACTGTCCTGAGCTGATTGCGCCAGGGCAACTCCCGCCTGCCCGAGGGCAAGCGGAAGCACCACTGTCGCCATGAGGATTTTTCTCATGGTCCTTCCTGTGTGATTACTCAAATACGAGTTCCACACGACGGTTCTGGGCCCACGCACTTTCACTGGAGCCCATCACTGCCGGCTTCTCTTCGCCATAGCTTACGGTTTCGAGCTGGCCACGTGAAGCGCCATTGACGATCAGGAACCGCTGTACCGCGTTGGCACGACGTTCGCCCAGAGCCAGGTTGTATTCCTTGGTGCCGCGCTCATCGGCGTGACCTTCAATACGCACGTTCTGACCCGGGTTATTGGCGAGGAACCGAGCGTGGGCCACCAGCACGTCGCGGGCCTCCTGCTTGATTTCTGCCGTGTCAAAATCAAAGTAGAAGGTGGTGACTTCGCGCAGGGCCTGCTGCTCGGCCTGTTCGCGCGCAGCCATGCGCTCTTCTTCGGTCATGGCTGACGAAGAAACGCCATCCTGGTCATCACCGCCATAAACAGTGGAGCCACCTTCCTGGTCGACCGCAGCAACATCGGAGCCGTACTCACCGCCTTCCTCTGAGGTACCACCGGTGGAGCTACAGCCAGCGACCAGACCGACAGACAGCAACAGTGCGAATGCTTTTGATTGAGCCGAAAAATTCATAGTTCTTTCCTTTCAGTTGATTGGCTTATTTACGTGATTAATTGCTGACGCCGGAAAAGCCCGGCAATCAACGTACCAAAGGCCCCCAGGCGGGGTCCCGGACATCGCCTTCGGATGCCGGCAGGCTGTAGGCTGCCCCACCATCCGCGGAAATAACCGTGAGCACGTTGGTGCCGTTCTGCCGGGTAGCGTAGATCAGCATCCGGCCGTTGGGCGCAACACTGGGAGACTCATCAGACTCCGTCCGGGTAAGGATGGACTCCTCTCCGGTTTTCAGTTCGGTACGGGCGATGTGGAATGCCCGATCCCGCTGGTGAACGTAATACACATACTCTCCGTCATTGTCGGGCCTCGGCCGGGCGTTGTAACGGCTACCGAAGGTAATACGACGGGGCTCAGCCCCTGGTGTTTCCATATGGTAGATCTGGGGCCCGCCTGAGCGATCCGAAGTGAAGAAAATTCCCTCGCCACTGGCGTCATAGGTCGGTTCGGTATCGATGGCCCAGTGGCTGGTGAGTTTGGTCAGTTGCCGATTGTCCAGGTTCATCCGGTAGATTTCGGCGTTGCCATCCTTTGAAAGGGTCATCAGCAGCGACCTGCCGTCGTCGGACCAGGCCGGCGCGGAGTTCAGCCCCGGAAAATCGGCCACCTTGCTACGCTTCCCGGTCGCAAGTTCATGAACAAAAATAACCGGCTTTCCAGTTTCGAACGAGACATAGGCCAGCTTCTCACCATCCGGTGACCAGGCCGGAGACAAAATGGGCTCCTGGCTTTCCAGGCGTATCCTGGCTCGCTTGCCATCGACATCACTGACCTGAAGCCGGTAACGGGGCTTGCCATTGGCGGTATCCAACGTCACGTAAGCCAACTTGGTTGAAAAAGCGCCGGGCACGCCAGTGATCGCCTCATAGACCTTGTCGCTTATGTGGTGCGCAAGAGAGCACATGTTGGAAGCAGGTGCAGCCGCTGTCTCGCCAAGAATCCTTTCTTCGCGGTTTACATCGAACAGCTCATACCGCGCCTGGACACGATCACCGCTGCGGGTGAGCGCACCAACCAGGACGTAGCGCTGGCCGAGCAGACGCCAGTCGCGGAAATACACTTCTTCACGCCTGGATGGCAGACTCAGCATTTTCTCCGGAGGCAGGGTACGAAACTCCCCTGTCATGGTCAGATCGGCCTGAACAATACTGCCGACCTTGTCCCCAGCCGGCATTTGGCCAGACTCGGCGAAGGGCACCACCGCGACAGGAATGGCAGAATCCGCACCCTCGGTGATCCGGATCAACAGCTCAGCGCGGGCTCCTGACACCACAAAGAAGATCAGGGCAATGGCGGTGAGCAACGCTCTGGACGGTTTATACCAAATCCGATGTGTCATGGTGTTATCCGTATCCTTATCTCAACCGGCGTGGGTTGAATTCAATCGTAAACTGTCGGAAATACCGCTCAAAGGTATCCCGATCATTGGGTATCGGGTAACGGCTCAGTGAGCGCACCGCTCCCAGAGCGGAATTATCAAACGCAGTGTTGCCACTGCTGCTGACCAGACGTACACCGGAAAGCTCGCCGGTTGGCAACAGGGTAATCTGGAGCCGCGCGGTCATGTTTTCCGTGGCCGACGATGGCGGATACCACGCCTGGCTCAATCGCTCCCGGATCAGTGCCTGGTACTTCTCGCTCTCCGACAGCATCTGAGCTTCCCGGGCCTTCGCGGCAGCGGCCTCCTGCCGGCGACGGGCTTCCTCTTCCCGAGCCCGCTGGGCCGCCTCGGCCTGGGCCTCGAGCTGCTGCTCCCGAAGCTTTCGCTCTGCCTCTTCACGCTTGCGCTCAGCTTCCTGGCGGGCCAACTCTTCCTGGCGCTTGCGCTCCGCATCTTCACGCTTGCGCTGTTCTTCCTGTCTGCGCTTCTCTTCTTCGGCCTTTCGTCTGGCCTCTTCCTGACGGCGCTTCTGTTCCTCGGCTTTCTGTCGAGCACGCTCCTTGGCTTCCGCTTCCGCCTTTTTACGAGCCGCTTCGTCTTCACGGGCTTTCTGAGCTTCCCGTTCCTTCGCCGCGGCTTCCTGGCGTTCCTGCTCTTTCTGCTGCTGAAGTCGTTTCTGTTCTTCCTGGCGCTTCTGCTCGGCAATGCGACGGGCTTCTTCCTCTTGCCTCTGACGCTCTGCTTCTTCCTGCCGGCGCTGATCTTCGGCACGGCGCTCTTCATCACGCTTCTGCTGATCGACGGGGTCCACCACCGGGCTTGGCTCTGGCTCCTGCTGGGTAATCAACCGTGCCGATATGCTTCTGGGAGAAGGCTCCTCAACAGGACTGGTCCATGACCAGCCCGCCAGCGCGATCCCCAGAATCAGCAGGTGCAGCGTTACCGAAAGCGCCACCGGTGATTTCCAGGGTGGCACTCCGGTTGTGGTTACTTCGCGCTGGTGATCTCTCACAACACACCTGCCCGCACTGGTCTCAATTGTCGTTCCGGGGTGATTCGGTAATCAGACCAATACTACTGGCCCCGGCACCCTGGAGTTCCGCCATAAGACGTACGACCCTGCCGTATTCAACATGTTCATCACCCCGAACGAGAATCTCGCTGGACGTTCTCTGGGACAGTATCTTGGCAATTTGTTCCCGAACCTCACCCAGAGACATCGGGTCACTGCCCTCATCACCAATCTCGACGTAGTACGCACCGTTCGCATCCACGGACACAATAATGGACTCAACATCCTTGTCGGCCTGGATCGGATCCGAGGTCGTCTGGGGCAGATCCACCTTGACCCCCTGGGTCAGCATCGGTGCCGTGACCATGAAAATAATCAGCAGCACCAGCATGACATCAATGTACGGAACCACGTTGATCTCGGACATTGGTTTGCGCCGGTTTTCCGGCATCATTCCCATGCCTTTCATAAAGCAGCGCTCCTAAGCTGATCCCTGCCCATGCATTTCCCTGCCATCATGCGGCACCCTTTTCGCTCTGGTGAACGCGACGATGGAGAATGCTGGAAAACTCATCGGCAAAGGTTTCATAGTTCTTCAGCAGTGCATCGGACATGGCCGAGAAACGGTTGTAGGCAATAACCGCCGGTATTGCGGCGAAAAGGCCCATGGCAGTTGCAATCAGGGCCTCCGAAATGCCGGGCGCCACCGTGGCCAGGGTTGCCTGCTGAACCTGGGCCAGGCCGCGGAACGAGTTCATGATGCCCCAGACGGTACCAAACAAGCCGATGTAAGGGCTGGTGGAGCCAACGGTAGCCAGAAACGGCAGGCTGGCCTCAAGCCGCTCGTGCTCCCGAGAGAAGGCCACACGCATTGCCCGCTGGGTACCTTCCATAACCGCATCGGCATCCCGGCTTTGCTGGCGCAAACGGGAAAACTCCTTGAAGCCGGCCCGGAACAGGGACTCCATGCCGGAAAACGGCGTCGGATCGGCATTCACCTCCCGGTACAGCTGGCCCAGATCCATACCAGACCAGAAACGCTCTTCAAACGCCAGTTGAGCCCGCTTGGCTTTGCGGAATACCTGCAGACGCTGGAAAATCAACGCCCAGGACATGACCGACGCCAGCGCCAGCAAAAGCATGACCAGTTGCACCAAGACACCGGCATTGGCAATGAGGTACCAGACTGAAAGTTCTGAATCCACTTCTTACTCCTGGCTCGTTCTGTTTATCGTTTCAGTGGGCTGGACATTCCTGGCCAGCAATTCCTGCATGTTTTCCGGCAAACGCCGGGGGCGGCCGGTATCGAGCGCAACGCAGGCGACCCGCACATTGCTATCACTCAAAACCTTGCGGTCGGCGGCCCGCAGGACACGCTGCCGAAAATCCATCCATACCCGGCCAAACGCCACCGGTTCGGCAGTGACAAGCAGCTCATCATCAAGCTTTGCGGCTACTGCGTAATGAATGTCCAGGCGCTGCACGACATAACTGATGTTGTCTGCCAGCCCCGCCCTGAGGCCGACTCCGCAACTGCGTACCCATTCGGTTCGGGCCCGCTCCATGTAATGGAGGTATTTGGCGTGAAATACGATGCCGCCGGCATCGGTGTCTTCAATATAGACCCGGATCGGCAGCTCGAACCTTGCCTCTGGCGCCTGTTCAACCAAAAAGATCATCCTCCCTGCCCGACTTCGGCGGAATGACGCCGAAATGCTGATAGGCGTTGGAGGTCACCATCCGTCCCCTAGGGGTTCGGACCATGTAACCCTGCTGGATCAGGAAGGGCTCAAGTACATCCTCAATGGTGCCGCGCTCTTCGCTGATCGCGGCGGCAAGGCTTTCAACCCCCACCGGGCCACCGTCGAACTTTTCGATCATGGCCAGGAGCAGACGCCGATCCATATGATCGAAACCCTGGTTATCCACTTTCAGCATGTTCAGGGCCTGATCAGCTATGTCAGACGTGATCCGACCGTCGGAGCGCACCTCCGCAAAATCCCGCACCCGACGCAACAGCCGGTTGGCGATCCGTGGCGTGCCTCTTGAGCGACGGGCAATTTCAAACGCGCCTGCCTCATCAACGGCTACCGAAGACAGCCGCGCGGAGCGCAGAATGATGCTGGTGAGGTCTTCGGTGTTGTAGAACTCCAACCGCTGCACGATCCCGAAGCGGTCCCGCAAGGGCGATGTCAGCAATCCCGCACGGGTGGTGGCCCCTACAAGGGTGAACGGCGGCAAATCGAGCTTGATGGATCGGGCCGCCGGGCCCTCACCAATCATGATATCCAGCTGGTAATCTTCCATCGCCGGATAAAGGACTTCTTCGACGGCGGCGCTGAGACGGTGAATCTCGTCGATGAAGAGAACGTCACCTTCTTCAAGGTTGGTCAGCATGGCTGCCAGGTCTCCGGCTTTTTCAAGCACCGGACCTGAGGTTGTCTTGATAGACACGCCCATCTCGTTGGCGATGATATTGGCCAGCGTTGTCTTGCCCAGACCGGGCGGGCCAAAAATCAGAACGTGGTCCAGCGCTTCCTGACGGCCACGGGCAGCGGATATAAAAATATCCATCTGCTCACGAACCGTAGGCTGGCCAACATATTCAGCCAGCAGGGTCGGGCGAATGGCCCTGTCCTGTACTTCCTCGTATTCACCGGCCCGGGCCGAGATCAACCGGTCGGATTCGATCATGGCATCACCCATAGTGTGGGAATCAACATCGTGCCTCACGTTTGCCCGCTATTCCAGCGCAGCCCCAATTGTACAAAGGGGTTTGCAGGTGTCACGTTACGCTCTCTACAGGTTCACGACAGGTTTTCACGCTCAGGCCGGTATCATGTTTCGCAGGGCCAGACGGATGAGGGTTTCGCTGGTCATACCCTCCTCGGCCACTTTGCTGATGGCCTTGGCGGCCTCCTGGGGCTTGTAACCCAGTGCAATCAGTGCGGCTTCCGCTTCTTCGGTGGCCGCCGGCCCGCCAGCGGGACCTTTCCCGCCCGGCTGCACAACTCCTGTCGTCTCTGGCGACGTTGGCACAAATTGCCCTTCAAGTTGCACTATCCGGTCCGCCATTTCAATAAGAAGGCGTTCTGCGGTTTTCTTGCCAACACCGGGGAGTTTGACCAGTGAGGCGGAGTCACGGTTCTCAACGCAGCGAATGAACTGTTGGGCGTCCAGACCGGAAAGAATGCCGACCGCCAGTTTCGGGCCAACACCGTTAACCTTGATCAGGAGGCGGAACAGGTCCCGGTCCAGGCTGGAGGCAAAGCCGTAAAGGCTCTGGGCATCTTCGCGGACGGCAAAATGGGTGTGCAGGGTGACTTCATCGCCGGTCTCCGGCAGATGAAAGAAGGTGGTATAGGGGATGTCGACTTCATAGCCCAGGCCCGCGCACTCAACCAGCGCCTGGCCCGGAGCCTTTTCAACCAGAATACCTCGGATACGACCAATCAAGCTGAATCTCCTGTCGCTCCTGGGAGCGGTTTATTGTTGTCGCACGCGACCGCTTCTGACCTTTCCGGCGCCACTGGCCACCCGCAGAATACTCTGGCTCATGTGGGCATGGCACATGGCAATGGCGAGGGCATCGGCCGCATCCGCCTGGGGCTTGCGTGAAAGCGAGAG